>JANOMH010000363.1:0-13525 GCA_031420215.1 Rhodobacterales bacterium
AAAAGTATTTCGTGCGCGCCCTGACCGAAGGGGCGGTGAAATCTTGAACACCTTGGGGAAAGACTGAATGGCGCAGGTCAGTTTGCACAATGTCTTTAAGATGTATGGCACCGTTCGTGCCGTCGACGACGTGTCCTTTACGGTCGAAGACGGCGAATTCGTCGCACTGGTCGGCCCGTCCGGCTGTGGCAAAACCACGACACTGAACCTGATCGCCGGGCTGATCCCGATCAGTGGCGGCGATATCTATATCGGCGACCGGCTGGTCAATGATCTGGACCCCAAGGACCGCGACATCGCGATGGTGTTCCAGAACTACGCGCTTTACCCGAATAAATCGGTGTTCAAGAATCTGGCCTTTCCATTGCAGATGCGCAAACTGGCAAAAGCGGATATCGAGGCAAAGGTCCGCGAAGCCGCCCGATTGCTGGATATTACGGCACTGCTGGACCGCAAGCCGCGCGAATTGTCAGGTGGCCAACAGCAGCGCGTCGCCCTTGGCCGCGCTTTGGTCCGTGATCCCCGCGCGTTTCTGATGGATGAACCGCTGTCGAACCTGGATGCCAAGCTGCGCGTGCAGATGCGGTCTGAACTGAAGCGGTTTCATCAGGACCTGAACGCCACCGTCATCTATGTCACCCATGATCAGCTTGAGGCCGTCACCATGGCCGACAAGATGGCGGTGATGAATGGCGGTGTGCTGCAACAATATGCCGCCCCGGCCGAAGTGTTCGGCAACCCGGTCAACACCTTTGTCGCCAGCTTTGTCGGCAGCCCCGCGATGAGCCTTGTCCCGCTGGAGGTGCAGACACGTGGCACCCAGACGGTTCTGATCAGCCCGGACGGCTGGGAGATTGCTCTGTCCGACGCCAATGCCCGCAAAGCCCGCAAGGCCACGTCACCCAAGGTGGTTCTGGGTGCCCGCCACAGCACGATCAGCCTGCATAAATCGCCCGAACCCGGTGCCGTGCCGAGCCGGGTTTATACGGTAGAGCCGACTGGCGACATCACCTTTGTGCAGGTCCATCTGGCCGGGGCGATTGTCGTCATCAGTCTGGACCCCCAATTTCCGGTCCGCCCGGACGAACAGGTCTGGCTGTCATTTGACCAATCAAAGCTGCATCTGTTTGATGGTGAGACCGAACAAGCTCTGTCGCCTGACTGATCCATTTGCACCCAGAGTATCCGTCTTGGTCCAGACCTGGCTTATGGCCTTGAAAGCGGCGTGGGAGGCGCAGGATCCGGTCCAGTTCACAGCGTTGTTCGCGCAAGGCAGCGAATACCGCGACCCGCCGTTTTCGGAGCCCATTCCCTTTGCCGCCTTCCCGCAGTTCTGGTCTGATCTGGCGACCGAGCAACATGACAATGACATGCAATTTGAACGGGTTGAGGTGTCAGCCGGCAATCGGGCCATCGCCTTTTGGCGCGCCTTCCCGCATTATGCCATGCAGGCCCTGCGCGACCCCGATGGGGCCAATCTGGGCCGGCTGCAGATGGTCAAGGTTTGGGCAGGGGGCGAGGCCATTATTGATGTGGCCGTTTCGGATGACCGCAAGCCGGGGGTTGCCATCAAAAGCACAGTCGATCTGGCCAATGGGACTTATGACACCAGCGTTGGTGCCGCAGAGCTGATCGCGCTTTGGCGCGACCCCGACTTCGACCCCGCGCAAGGTGTATCCTATTATCTGCGCGCCCTTGAAATCCCGACGCCAGGGTGGAGCACGATTCTGGCCGCCAAATGGGGATTGCCGCTGTCGCCGCATGTACCGCAGTTGGTGCAAAGCCGGGCCTGGACCTCGCCGATCAGCATCCTTCCGGCAATAGGGCCACTGTCATGACCGCAGCACAATTTCGCAAGATGCAGCCCTTTGATCTGTTCGATATTCAGATGGCAGACGAATTTCAGCAAAGCCTGTGGCTGGTTGACCGTCACAGCCTGAAAAACCATCGGGTCGATCTGCCGGGGCAGGCCCTGATGTGCCGCTGGTTGCCTGACGGGGCGCTGCTGGTGCTGGTGGTGGTGGCGGGCGAGGATGGGGTGCAAGACAGCTACGCGCAGGTCTTTGCTATGGATCTGGACAATGGCGTTCTGGAGCAACTGACCTTTGGCATGACCCCCTCAGGTTATTATTCCAAAGGGCTGGGGAGGACCCCCGATGGCAAGATCCTGTTCGTGTCGTCCTTGCGACCCGATTGGCACAAAGACCCGTTCAACACCGAAATCTACGTGCTCGATACCGTGACCCGGCAAGTCACCTGCCTGACCAATCGGCATGGTGTTGACCTTGACCCAAAGCTTTCACCGAACAGCGATTGGATCGCCTGTCGCGGCTTTGACGATAACGGCGAATTCCATGGCAATCCGGCGCTATACCTGATGCGGCCCGATGGGTCGGGGGCAACCGGTCTGGCGGATGTCG
Organism: Rhodobacterales bacterium; assembly: GCA_031420215.1. Lineage (GTDB taxonomy): Bacteria > Pseudomonadota > Alphaproteobacteria > Rhodobacterales > Rhodobacteraceae > JANOMH01. The sequence goes on from JANOMH010000363.1 coordinate 2,421, forward strand.
GGCAGGGCATCGGAAACCATGTCTGGGCGGATGACGGTCAGGGCCTGTATGTAACCTATGTCCGCGACGCGGCGCATCGGTTGGCTTATGTCGATCTGAAGGGAACGGTGACCAAAATCGCCTCGGGTCTGGCGCGGGCCGGGGCGTTCGAGGTTGAACCCTATATCGTTGCCAGTGCCGCATTGGCTGCGGTTCCGGGTGGTGTAGTGGCAATCATGGCAACTGAACGCGACCCATGCCAACTGGTCGAAATTACCCTCGGCGGCGCACAGCGGGCTTGGACCCGGATGAACCCCCATCTGGGCAGCATCGCATTGAGGCGCAGTGAAAACATCGCTTTCACCTCCAGCGATGGAACGGCGCTACAAAACTTGGGTCACCTATCCGCCCGACCATGATCCGACCAAACCCACCCCTGTCTTCCAGCAAATCCACGGTGGCCCAAGTGCGACCTATGGCGGGCACTTTTCCTATCGGTTTCAACGCCATGCAGCAGATGGGTACATCGTTGTCGCCCCGAACTATCGGGGCGGTCTGGGCACCGATATGGCCTTTTACAAACGTGCCGAACACTGGGTTTTTCCTGACCTTGAATATGATGATGTGATGGCGGCATTGGATGCAGTCGGGGCGCAGACCCGCATCGATGCGAACCGCCTGTATGTTTCGGGCCAAAGCGCCGGCGGGCTGCTAAGTGGCTGGATCATTGGCAAGTCGGACCGATTTGCCGGGGCCGTGGTGACCGCGCCTGTCATCAACTACATCAGCCATTTTCTGACCCATGACCTGTATAGCTCTTACGTCGGGCGCTATTTCGCCAAGCTGCCATGGGAGGATTTTGCCGGTCATCGGGCGCGCTCGCCCCTGTCTCTGGTCGGCAATGTCACCACCCCGACCCTGATCATTCAGGGCGACCGGGACGTCGCACGCCGCTGACCGAAGGGTTGCAACTGTATCACGCGCTGAAACTGCGCGATGTGGAAACTGCGTTGCTGATCTTGCCCGGCTCGTTCCATGTCACGACCAAACCCGTGCAGATCGTCGAAGAACATCACCACGTGGTTCGTTGGTTCAAGCCCCATGAAAAAACCATTACAATCAACAGAAAGAATAACTCCATGCCCACAGTCAACCGAAGCGCGTTTTTGCAAGCCACATCCGGCGCGGCCCTGCTGCCGTTCCTGGGCACCGGGTCGATGGTTCTGGCGCAAGACGCGACAAGCTTGATCCTGCGGTCAGAGGCCGACATCGGCTCGCTGGACCCGGCCAATCCGGTGGGGCGCTTGACGGCGTCATCATCCGCGCGGTCTGTCAGACCCTTGCCAGCGTTAGGGCCAATACGCTGGAATGGGAGCCTGATGCAGCCAAGACTTTGACGCAAGTGTCTGACACCGAAATCTCGTTCGAGTTGAAACCAGGGCCAGATGTTCACTGGTGACTTTGGCGAAATGACCGCCGACGATGTGAAATTCTCGCTCGAACGCTACATCACCCCCGCCGCCGATGGCACCTTGCCCACCGGCGCAGGCAATTTTTCGGCCCTGGACAAGGTCGAGGTGATGGGCACTTATACCGGGCGCATCCTGCTTAAAGCTCCCTCGCCTTCGCTGTGGATCGTAGGCCTGAGCGACAGCGGCGGGTCGATCCTGTCGCGCAAAGCGGTCGAGGCTTTGGGCGCTGACATCGCCACCAAGCTTGTCGGGGCCGGCCCCTATGCGGTGGCCGATTGGCTGCCGGGCCAGCAGATCACACTGGAACAACGCGCTGAGTTCGCCGGAGCAAACAAAGGTGTTTTCCAGAAAATCTTTATCAAGCCGATTGTCGAGCCGCGCACAGTGCTGTTGTCGTTGCTGGCTGGTGAGATCGCGCTAAGTGAGGTGGCAACGCAGGACGCCGCCCAACTTGAAGGGGCCGAAGGCATCGTCGCGGTCAAGTCCAGCCGCATCGACTATACTTGGATCGGGATGAACGTTGAAAAGCCCGCGCTGGCCGATGTGCGGGCGCGACAGGCACTGCGGCTGGGCATTGATGTAGATTTGATACTGCTTGGGGCTTACGGCGGGTCCGAACTGCGCGCCAATGCCTTGCTCGCTCCGGGGCTGATCGGCCATTGGGCTGATGCGCCGGTCCATATGCGTGATCTGGACAAGGCAAAGGCGTTGTTGGCCGAGGCTGGGCAATCGAACCTGACCATCACCTTTACCTACCTCAAGGATTCCACCACCGATGCGATTGCGCAAATCGTGCAGGCCAATTTGGCAGAAATCGGTGTTAACGTAACGCTGGATGGGATGGAGCAGGCGGTCTATTACGGCTTGGGCGACGCTGACGCCGACAAGGTGCTTGACCTGACGCTGATCACTTTTGCCGGCAAAAATGACCCCGGCCCGGAATTTGACGCGCTGGACGCCGAAGCCCGGACAATTCTGGACCCTGTCGCCCGGTCGGAAAAAAAATGCATCCGGATGCAGCAGATCATGGACGAAAGCGCCGGCTATGTCCGGATCACCAATGGCACGTTTGTATATGGCCACGCCGCGTGGTTGAAACCCGCAACCCTGCCCGGCGGTCCGGCCTGGCAATTGCGCCACTTCGCGCAGGCTTAAGTGATGTCCCGGCTGGGCTATTTCAGCCGCAAACTTTCACTGGCCGCGCTGACGATTGTCGGCGCGGTGGCCTGCCTGTTCTTGCTGCTGGAGTTTGTTCCCGGAAAATTGACCGACGCGGTTCTGGGCACCAACGCCACGCCTGAATTGCGTGCGGCCTCTGCCGAAAAGATGAGGCTGGATCAGCCGCTCTATGTACGGATGGTCCGGTTCTTGGCCCGGGGCGCAGTTCAGGGCGATTTTGGGGACGACATCATCTCAGGTCAGCCGATCATGGGGATGTTGATGCAGGCTTTTCCCTTTACGCTGGCCCCGGGCGTTCAGTTCGTTGTCGATGGGCCTGATCCTGGGTATCCCCTTGGGTTGCCTTGCCGCAACCCGGCCGGGGTCCCTGGCTGACCGGGCGTTGGGGCTGGTGTCCATTGCCTTTGTCGCGGTGCCTTTGGTTGCCATCCTTGGGCTGGGGTTGGACGACATGATATCAGGCGCGATTTTTGCCGAGATCATCTTTGCCCGCCCCGGCATCGGCAGCTTGTTGTCGCATGCGGTGTCGGCGCGGAATTTTCCGGTGGTGCAGGCCGGGTCGCTGCTGGTGGTGGTATTCTATATCGCGGCCAATGCTGCAGCCGATTTGCTGGCCGCACTTCTGGACCCCCGCATTGCAGCGGCTGCGCGGGGGGCGAAATCATGACGGCGTTCTTGCGCCAAGTGCTGACCGAAAAGGGCGGCTGGACCGGGTTTGCGCTGGTGTTGCTGATCCTTGTTTTGGCGGTGATTGGCCCAAGTATGTCCTCTGACCCCAACAAGATCGATGTCTGGGCGCGGTTTCAGGGGCCGGACCTGTCCCATGTGATGGGCACCGACAATCTGGGGCGCGACGTGTTTGCACGGGTGTCGACCGGAACCCGCACTGCCATTGTCACCGCCGTCATTGTGGTCGGGCTGGCGCTGACGGCGGGTCTGTTTCTGGGGATGATCGCCGGTTATCTGGGGGGCATGGTCGAGGGGGCGGTAGTGATGTTGTTTGACATCATCAGTTCATTCCCGATTTACATTCTGATCTTTGCGGTGGTTGCCCTGTATGGCGCGGGACTGGACAAGCTGATCGGGATCATGGCGCTGGTCTTTACCCCGCAATTCGGGCGCATGGCCCGGGCACAGATGCTGGCGCTGCGGCAAAGATCGTTCATCCAGGTCGAGCGGCTGATGGGCCTGTCCACCTTTCGCATCCTGATCCGCCATGTCCTGCCCAATGTCATCCGTCCACTGATCGTGGTGGCAGGCATGACCATTCCTGCGGCGATCAACGTCGAGGCGGCGATTTCGTTTCTGGGCATGGGCGTGCAGCCGCCAAATGCCACCTTGGGAACCCAGATCCGCGATGGTTATGTCTTTCTGGATCAATCTTGGTGACCGACAATCGCATCGGCTTTGGCGCTATGCACCATGACCTTGGGAAGCACTTTGTTGGCCGAGGCTGCGCGCGATGCCTTTGACCCCAAGCAAAAAGTGATGTCGTGAGCGCGCCCATACATCTGCGGAACCTGTCGGTTGATTTTCAGACCAGGTCAGGGCCAATTCATGCCGTCCGCGGGGTCGATCTGCGCTTTGGCCCCGGTGAAATCCGTGGGCTGGTGGGTGGTTCCGGCAGCGGATAGTCGACGGTGGCTTTGGCCCTGTTGGGGCTGTCTGCAGGCAATGCGCGGATTACCTCTGGTACGTTGCAGATCGCAAAGAACAATGTTGATGTAGCGGGTGGCCTGACCCACCTGCGCGGGCGCGACATTGCCATGGTGTTTCAGGACCCCGCCGCATCGCTGAACCCGGTGTTCAGAATAGACAGCCATTTGGAAGAGGTGATCCGCCTGAAGCAACCCGATTTAAGCCGGGCCGCGCGGCTGTTGTGCGCCTTGTTGCCGATCAAGTGGCGGTGATGCAGGCAGGGCGGGTTGTTGAACAGGGCCCCGCAGGCGAGGTTTTGCAAAATCCCGATTCAGAGTATACCAAAACTCTGCTGCAGTCCTGGCCCCGACCCAAGGACCTGGCCGTTTAGGGTAAGACAAGGAAGACGCTGATGCTGGACGAGGCCGACCGCAGGATACTTCGGGCAATCCAGTCCAACCCGGACCTGACCATGCGCGAATTGGGCGAGGCGACCGGGCTAAGCCACACCCCCTGCTGGCGCCGTTTGCAAAAGATGAAAGACGACGGCGTCATCGGTGAAAAACAATATGTCCTGCGGCCCGAGGCGTTGGGGTTTGAGATCAATGTCTTTTGTCTGGTCCGGATGAAAGAACATTCCCGCGACACGCTGATTGCGTTTGAAGCCGCCGTCGCCCGCGTGCCGCAGGTGCTGCAATGCTATTCGATCACCGGCGAACACGACTACATCCTGCGTGTTCTGGCGTTGAGCATTCGCGACTATGAAGAAACCATAAAATCCGCCCTGGTGTCTTTGCCCCATGTGGCGGCCATCAGCACGAGTGTGACCTTGAAAGAGATCAAGAATACGATGGTGGTCCCGGTTTAGGCATGACCAGATGAAATCTTTGGTTTGACCGGACGCAACAGAATCCCATTTTTGGCCCTTGGATATAGGACACTGTTGCAAACGAACTGGAACACGCCATCCAGTCGGGGACGCTGTTGCTTTGCGGATCAGTTACTCTGACCGCAGATCACAAGGTTGGGCGAACGGGGGTGTTGGATGAATAGTGTGGTCACACTCGACGACAAATACACCGCCCGCGCGGGTCGGGTATTCCTGACCGGAACTCAGGCGCTGGTTCGCTTGCCGATGGCACAGATGTGGCGGGACCGGGCTGCGGGCCTGAACACAGCCGCTTTCATTTCGGGCTATCGCGGCTCGCCCTTGGGGGGGTATGATCAGCAACTGGTCAAGGCGCGGAAGTATCTTGATCCGCTGGACATCACTTTTCAGCCCGGTATCAACGAAGATCTGGCCGCTACTGCGGTCTGGGGTAGCCAGCAGGTCGGGCTGTCGCAGGGGGCCACCAAAGACGGTGTGCTGGGTCTGTGGTATGGCAAAGGGCCGGGCGTGGACCGGTCTGGCGACGCATTGAAACATGCCAATGCCGCCGGAACCGCAGCTTTGGGCGGCGTCTTGGCCATTGCGGGCGACGATCACACCTGCAAATCCTCATCCATCCCGCACCAGTCCGACCACGCCTTTATCTCGGCCCTGATCCCGATGCTTTACCCGTCATCGGTGCAAGAGTTCATCGAATATGGGTTACTGGGGGACGCGATGAGTCGCTATTCCGGCTGCTGGGTCGGCTTCAAGGTCATCTCGGAAACGGTCGAAACCTCGACCGTAATCGATCTGGCGCAGGAACAGCGGCGCTTTGTGTTGCCTGATGATGTCGATATGCCCCCCGGCGGGTTGAACCTGCGCTGGCCGGATGCGCCATTGGTGCAGGATGAGCGGCTGCAGGAACACAAAGGCTATGCCGCCCTGGCCTTTGCCCGCGCCAACCGGGTGAATGAGGTGACGTTGGATTGCGTCGGGGCACGGTTCGGAATTGTCGCCTCGGGCAAGGCTTACGAGGATGTTTTGCAGGCCCTGCGCGAACTGGGTCTTGGTCTGCCCGAGGCCGCAGCTATCGGCCTGCGGTTATACAAGGTGCGGATGCCGTGGCCGCTGGAGCCGCAGGGGATTCGGGCATTTTCTGAAGGGCTGGACGAGGTTCTGATCGTTGAAGAACGCCGCGAGATTATCGAGAACCAGATCAAGCAGCAATTGTTCAACTGGCGTGCCGATGTCCGCCCGCGCGTGGTGGGCAAGTTTGATGACCGGGACCGCCCGTTTTTGCCTCATGCGGCCGGGCTGACGGTATCTTCAGTGGCGCGTGCCATTGCCGACCGGGTGCTGATGCAGGCCTTGCCAGAAGGACTGGCTGACGTGATCCGCGCCAAACTGCACCGGATGGAGGCGCTGGAACGCGAGGCCGCATCCCATCTGCCCCCCATCCTGCGCCAGCCGCATTTCTGCGCCGGATGTCCGCACAACACCTCGACCCGGGTGCCAGAGGGGTCAAAGGCGATGGCGGGGATAGGCTGTCACTTCATGGCGCAATGGATGGACCGGTCGACCGAAACCTTTACCCAGATGGGGGCCGAAGGGGTGCCGTGGACGGCGATCAGCCGCTATACCACTGAAAAGCACCGCTTTGTGAATCTGGGCGACGGGACTTATTTCCACTCCGGTCTTCTTGCGATCAGAGCGTCGGTCGCGGCGGGGGTCAATGTGACCTACAAGGTGCTGTATAACGATGCCGTGGCGATGACCGGCGGGCAACCGATTGACGGGGTTTTGACCGCGCCGCAATTGACCCACCAGCTTTACCACGAAGGGGTTGGCGCGATTTATTTGTTGTCCGACCGGCCCGATCTTTATGCACAAAGCAACGTGGCACCCGGCACCGTGATCCGCCACCGGGACCACATCGACGCCGTCATGCTGACCTTGCGTGATATTCCCGGCCCCACGGCGATCGTGTTTGAACAGACCTGTGCCGCCGAACTGCGCCGCCGTCGCAAGGCTGGCAAAGCTGTCGACCCCGACAAAAGGGTGTTTATCAATCCAGCCGTCTGCGAAGGCTGCGGCGATTGTTCCGTCCAATCCAATTGCATCGCAATTGAGCCGCTGGAAACCGAATTTGGCCGCAAACGGCGGATCAACCAATCGGCCTGCAACAAGGACTTCAGTTGCGTCAAAGGGTTTTGTCCGGCTTTCGTGACCATCAAAGGGGCAAAACTGGCCAGCCGCCACAGCGACGCGCCCGACATTTCGAAACTCCCTGATCCGGTGCTGCCCCCGCTTGACCGCCCGTGGAACATCGCCATCGCCGGGGTTGGCGGCAGCGGCATTCTGACGATTGGAGCCATATTGGGAATGGCCGCCCATCTGGAGGGCAAGGTGCCGTTGGTCATGGACATGGCCGGGCTGGCGCAAAAGGGCGGTGCGGTGCTTAGCCATATTCGCCTGTCGACGCATGATCAGCCCCCCACTGCGCCGCGGATCGCCAATGGTGGGGCGGATGTGTTGCTTGCCGCTGACGCCGTGGTCGGGGCGTCAAGGGAGGCGATTGCGCTGTGTGATCCAGATGTGACTCAAGCCGTTATGAACACCCACCTGACGCCGGTATCCGATTTTGTCCGACTGCGGAATTTTGACTTTCAGCAAAATGCTGTCGCTCAGGTGGTGGCGAGTTCGGTCCGAACGCAGCATTTCCACAACTTCAGTGCCAAGGCTGTTGCCGTTGCGGGTGACGAAATTGCAGCGAACATGATGATGTTGGGCTATGCGTGGCAAATGGGGCTGATCCCTTTGGCCCGCGCGTCAATCAACCGGGCGATCCAGATGAACGGTGTTGCAGTGCAAGCCGGACTTGATGGCTTCGACTGGGGCCGCGCCATTGCGCATGATCCGACTGTTGTAGACCCTGTCGCCGCGCTGGAACCGATGGACCTTGCGGCGCTGACCGCCCATCGCGCTGCCCATTTGACCCGGTATCAGGACAGCGGATTGGCGGCCAAATACCTTGCCGTGCTGAAACAGGCGCAGACCGCCGTGCAGCGTCTTGGCAATGGCGACGAAATCCTGATCGCCATTGCGCGAAACTATGCCAAACTCCTGTCTTACAAGGACGAATATGAAGTGGCCCGACTTTACACTGATCCCGCCTTTCAGGCTGCCTTGGATGACCAGTTTGCCGGGACTTACCGCATGACCTTTCACCTCGCCCCGCCATTCCTGCCCGGACGTGCGCCAAACGGCAGGCCGGCCAAGCGGGCATTTGGGGGCTGGATGATGACAGGTTTCAAAGGCCTGGCCCGATTGAAGGTCTTGCGCGGAACATGGTTTGATCCTTTTGGATACACCACAGAACGACGCGCCGAACGCGCCCTGATCGCCCAATACGAAGCCGACATTGGCCGATTGTCAGGATTGAGCGCCAACACTGCGCTGGCCCTGATGTCTCTGCCCGATGACATCCGCGGCTTTGGCCCGGTCAAGGCCAGGTCGAGAGACATTGCAGCGATCAAACGCGCTGAATTGCTGGAACATCCAAAGGGGACATGATGTTTAACGCAACCATGAATTTTGGCCTTGGGCCGGATATCGACGCGCTGCGGGACACGGTCCATGCCTGGGCGCAATCGCGGGTCAAACCGCTTGCGGCCGAAACCGACCGCTCGAACCAGTTTCCCCATGCCCTGTGGCGCGAAATGGGCGAGCTTGGTCTGTTGGGGATCACCGTCCCCGAGGCTTTTGGCGGGGCGGGCATGGGCTATCTGGCCCATACCGTCGCCGTGGAAGAGGTTGCGCGCGCCTCGGCCAGCATCAGTTTGTCTTATGGGGCGCATTCAAACCTTTGCGTCAACCAGATCAACCTGAACGGCACGCCCGCCCAAAAGGCGCGTTACCTGCCCAATTTGGTCAACGGGACCCATGTCGGTGCCCTTGCGATGAGCGAGGCCGGGGCCGGGTCGGATGTGGTGTCGATGTCTCTGCGGGCTGAAAAGTGCGACGGCCACTATCTGCTGAACGGCACCAAGTATTGGATCACCAACGGCCCCGACGCCGACGTGCTGGTGGTCTATGCCAAGACTGATCCGGCTGCCGGGTCCAAGGGGATCACCGCCTTTCTGGTTGAAAAAACCATGCCCGGTTTTCGCGCCGGTCCGCATTTTGACAAGCTGGGGATGCGCGGGTCGAACACGGCCGAACTGATCTTTGACAATGTCGAAGTCCCATTTGAAAATGTCCTTGGCCAAGAAGGGCACGGCGTCCGGGTTTTGATGTCGGGTCTGGATTATGAACGTGTGGTGCTGTCTGGCATTGGCACCGGCATCATGGCGGCCTGTCTGGACGAGATCATGCCCTATCTGGCCAGCCGCAAACAATTCGGCCAGCGGATCGGTGACTTTCAACTGATGCAAGGCAAGATCGCCGATATTTACACCAAACTGAACTCCGCCCGGGCCTATGTCTATGCGGTGGCGGCAGCCTGTGACCGGGGCCAGGTGACCCGCGCCGATGCGGCAGCCTGTGTGTTGTATGCCAGCGAAGAAGCGATGGTGGTGGCGCATCAGGCGGTCCAGGCCATGGGTGGCGCAGGATTCATGACCGACAGCGCCGTGTCCCGCCTGTTCCGCGACGCCAAGCTGATGGAGATCGGTGCCGGTACGAGCGAGATCCGGCGGATGCTGATCGGGCGAGAGATGATGGGGGTGGCGGGGTAAGTAATTAATAAGCAAGTGAGTAAAACTTATTTGACAAATAAGTATGTGAATATATGAGTGTGGTATCGAAAACCACCAAAAGGAATCACACTATGACTGCACAACCAAAGAAAAGGCCGCCCGCTTGGTCTGCTACCGGCAGAGTCTGGGCGATTGCTGACGAAATGATGGCCGGGTCTGGCAAACTGCCCTCAGGCAGGGCGGTCGTCGACCGCTATCTGTCTGAAGCGGATGACCGCAATGAAGGAACCGGCTTTACCCAGTTCTCTCACTGGAAGAAGGCTGCAACCGCGCCGCATCAGCGCCAACCACAAGTGCTGCCACGGCAACCGTTGCGGTTGGCGGCAGATGGTTCGTTGCTACTGCCAGCAAGCATCTTGCAAAAGCTAGGCCTGCCCGAAGGCGGGCTTTTGGTCGCCAGCATGGAGGGTAGCCGCGTCGTTCTTGAGCCGGCAAATCTGGCCTTGGCTCGTGCGCGCGACCTTGTCCGAGCCTTTGATACCGGCAGCGGCTCGCCGGTTGACGAGTTGATCGCTGAACGTCGGCGCGAGGCGAGCGAATGACGGTCGTCGTTGACACATCAGCCGTATTGGCGGCGCTGTGGGGAGAGCCCGGGGGCACCAGGGTTGACCAGGAACTTCCCGGGGCGTCGATCAGTGCCGTGAACCTGGCAGAACTGGTCGCCAAGCTGATGGATCGTGGTGGAACCACCGACCAAGTCGATGGGGTCCTTGCCAGTCTGGCGCTGAGTGTTCATGCATTTGATGAGGCAAGTGCGCGGCATTGTGGAGCGTTGCGCAGCAACACCAGACATTTGGGCCTGTCGTTGGCGGATCGCGCCTGTGTCGCGCTGGGGCTTGACCTGAGCCTGCCAATTCTGACCGCCGACCGTGTGTGGTCAGGGTTGGACCTTGCCATCGAAATCGAACAAATCCGATGAAGCTCGATTCAAAAGTCAGCCCCAGATCGAGTGATTTCCTCGCCAACACCGCAGCGCATCTGGCGGCGATGCAGCCCGTGACAGATGCCGTAGAAACTGCCGCCGCCGGGGGCGGTGAAAAATCCCGCTCCCGCCACACTGCCCGCGGTAAGCTTCTTCCCCGCGACCGCGTCACACGGCTGCTCGACCCCGGCTCACCGTTTCTGGAGGTGGGCTTGTTGGCGGGCCACAATATGTATGGCGGCGATTGTCCTTCGGCTGGTCTGATCACCGGGGTTGGCCGGGTGATG
>JANOMH010000364.1:0-7763 GCA_031420215.1 Rhodobacterales bacterium
GTGGTCGCGGGATGCGCCCGATCAATAATGAGGCTGAGTTGGAGGAGAAGGTCCGCGAGGGCCGCCGCGAGGCCGAAGCCGCGTTCGGCAATGGCGAAGGTTATCTGGAAAAGATGATCCTGCGCGCCCGCCACGTCGAAGTGCAGATCCTGGGCGACAAACACGGCTCGATTTATCATCTGTGGGAGCGGGATTGTTCGGTGCAAAGGCGCAACCAGAAGGTCGTGGAGCGGGCCCCTGCCCCGTATTTGACCCCGGAACAGCGCAATGAAATCTGCGAGTTGGGCAAACGCATCTGCGCCCATGTGAATTACGAATGCGCCGGAACCGTCGAGTTCCTGATGGATATGGATACCGAGAAATTCTATTTCATCGAAGTGAACCCCCGCGTGCAGGTCGAACATACGGTCACCGAGGAAGTCACCGATATTGATATCGTCCGGGCGCAAATTCTGATTGCCGAGGGCAAAACGCTGGCCGAGGCCACAGGCCGCGCATCCCAGGCTGAGGTCACCCTGAACGGTCACGCCCTGCAATGCCGGGTCACCACCGAAGACCCGCTGAACAACTTCATCCCCGACTACGGCCGCATCCAGATGTATCGCTCGGCCACCGGCCCCGGCATCCGGCTGGACGGCGGCACCGCCTATTCCGGTGCGGTCATCACCCGGTTCTACGACTCGCTGCTGACCAAAGTCACGGCGCGGGCCCCGACGCCGGAAATGGCGATTGCGCGGATGGACCGAGCGCTGCGCGAGTTCCGCATTCGCGGCGTGTCCACCAACATCGCCTTTGTCGAAAACCTGCTCAAACACCCGATGTTCCTGAACAATCAATACCATACCAAGTTCATCGACCAGTCGCCCGACCTGTTCATCTTCAAGAAACGGCGCGACCGGGCGACGAAGATTCTGACCTATATCGCCGACATCACGGTGAACGGGCATCCCGAAACCGCCGGGCGCCCCAAACCTGCGGCGGATGTGAAAAAGCCACGGCCGCCGGTGCAGACCCTGACCGAATACGCCCCCGGCACGCGGCAATTGCTGGATGAAAAAGGCCCCAAGGCCGTCGCCGACTGGCTGTCCGCGCAAAAACACCTGCTCATCACCGACACCACAATGCGCGACGGGCACCAGTCCCTGCTCGCCACCCGGATGCGGTCGATCGACATGATCAACGCCGCCCCCAGCTATGCCGCCAAAATGTCGGGCCTGTTCAGCGTCGAATGCTGGGGTGGTGCGACCTTCGATGTGGCCTACCGGTTCCTGCAGGAATGCCCATGGCAGCGGCTGCGCGACATTCGCGCCGCCATGCCCAACATCATGACGCAAATGCTGTTGCGGGCGTCCAACGCGGTGGGCTACACGAACTATCCCGACAATGTGGTGCAGGCTTTTGTGAAACAGGCCGCCCTGTCCGGCGTCGATGTGTTCCGCGTCTTTGACTCATTGAACTGGGTCGAAAACATGCGCGTCGCCATGGATGCCGTGGTCGAGGCGAACAAAGTTTGCGAGGGCACGATCTGCTACACCGGCGATATGCTCGATCCGGCGCGGGCCAAGTATGACCTGAAATACTATGTCGGCATGGCCAAGGAACTGGAATCCGCAGGCGCACATGTGCTGGGGCTGAAGGACATGGCGGGCCTGCTGAAAGCCCCCGCTGCCCGGATACTGATCAAAACGCTCAAGGATGAAATCGGCCTGCCGATCCATTTTCACACCCACGACACCAGCGGCGCCGCCATCGCCACGGTCCTTGCTGCCGCCGATGCGGGCGTCGATGCCGTCGATGCCGCGATGGATGCGTTTTCCGGCAATACCTCGCAACCAACGCTGGGGTCGATTGTCGAGGCCCTGCGCAATACCGACCGCGACACCGGGCTGGATATCGGGGCCATCCGCGAGATCAGCAACTATTGGGAACAGGTCCGGGCGCATTATACCGCCTTTGAATCCGGCCTGCAGGCCCCGGCGTCCGAGGTGTATCTGCACGAGATGCCCGGCGGGCAGTTCACCAACCTCAAGGCGCAAGCCCGGTCCTTGGGCCTTGAAGAACGCTGGCACGAGGTCGCGCAGACCTATGCCGATGTGAACCAGATGTTTGGCGATATCGTCAAGGTCACCCCCTCGTCAAAGGTTGTCGGCGACATGGCCCTGATGATGGTCAGCCAGAACCTGACCCGCGCGCAGGTCGAAGACCCGGCCATTGATCTGGCCTTCCCCGATTCTGTGGTCGACATGATGATGGGCAATCTGGGTCAACCCCCCGGCGGTTGGCCCAAGGGCATTCAGACCAAGGTGCTTAAAGGCGTCAAACCGATGACCGACCGCCCCGGCAAGGCCCTGCCCCCAGTGGATCTGGAAGCCGTCCGCGCCCAAGTCAGCACTGAAATGGGTGACAGAACCGTGGATGACGAGGATCTGAACGGCTACCTGATGTATCCCAAGGTTTTCCTCGACTACATGGGCCGGCACAAGACCTATGGCCCGGTGCGCTGCCTGCCGACCCGCACCTTCTTTTATGGCATGGTTGAAGGCGAAGAGATCAGCGCCGAGATTGACCCCGGCAAGACCCTTGAAATCCGGCTGCAAACCGTGGGCGAAACCGCCGACGACGGCGATGTGCGGGTGTTTTTCGAACTCAACGGCCAGCCCCGCACGATCCGGGTGCCAAACCGCAAGGTGGCCGCGCAGACGACAAAGCGCCCCAAGGCCGAGGCGGGCAATGCCAAGCACATCGGGGCGCCGATGCCGGGTGTGGTGGCGACGGTGGCCGCAACCGCAGGCAAGCCGGTGCATGCGGGCGACCTGCTGCTGACCATCGAGGCGATGAAGATGGAAACCGGCATCCACGCCGACCGCGATGGGGTGATCAAGGCCGTGCATGTGCATGCCGGCGCGCAGATCGACGCCAAGGATTTGCTGGTGGAGCTGGAATAGCCCAAAAGCTTTGGGTTCAGCGTCGGGATCAAAATCCTTGCAGGATTATGCGACCTGGCGCAGATTGGTTGGGCGACCCGGGCGCGTTGTGAATCTTGGCGTGCTTGTGTTTCAGGGGCTTTGAAAAATCAGGATTTCAAACATGTGGGATTTCAGCATTGGCACGGCTTTGGGGATCATGCGCAAGACCGCACCCTATATCGTGTTTCGGATGATCGTCTATTTCGGGATTGCACTGGCCTATGTGCTGGCCACCGGCACCGGGGCCGGGATCGGCTATGGTATCGGCGGCTTTGGCGATGCTGACTTTCGGGCCAGCACGACCCTGTGGGGCGGCGGCATCGGTTTGGTCTCGGTGGGGGTGGTGGTGTATTTCCTGCGCGAATATCTGCTTTATGTGGTCAAGGCCGGGCATATCGCGGTGATGGTCGAGATTCTGGACGGGCGCGCATTGCCGGGCGGTCAGGGCCAGATCGAATATGGCAAAAAGATCATTGTTGAACGTTTCGCCCAATCATCCGTCCTGTTTGGCCTCGATCAACTGGTCAAGGGCGTAATCAATGCGATTACCGGGCTGGTGCAGGGGCTGCTGGGCATCCTTCCAATTCCTGGGCTGGACAAAGTCACGGGCCTGCTCCGCGCCTATCTGAACCTGGCGGTCGGACTGGTCGACGAAGTCATTCTGGCCCATGCGATCCGCATTAGTGTTCACCACCTGACACAAGATTCCCATTGAGTCAGTGTATCCGACACGCGTGCAAAATCTCTGAGCGAAACTGTCAGATGAAAGCTGCGAGTCCTTTGCAGTCTTTGCGCAGCATGAAAAGAGGGCAGCGCCTGACCGCCGGGTGGGCGCAGCAATGCGGGTTCTGCAGAGCTTTATAGTGCCGCCACTGCGCAAGAAATTCCAGGCACCGCTGCTACAGGAGCACCCGACCGTGGGGGCGGTCGGGCGCTGCCCGGCGGCGCTGAGCGCCTTGATTCCGGGCAAGATGGGTGCAGAACTGAACGTCAGCTCTGTCCCGCATAGCCGACCTAGGGCCTTCGCCCGAGCGAACGTGTGCGCACCGGAGGCAGACAGGGAACCTTTTGTCAAGTGGCAAACACTAGCGGCGCAGGAATTGAAATGCAGCCGAAGCACTCCAGCCTGCGGCAATGGCTATGGCAAGGGACATCAGGCCGTAAAGCAGCGGGAAATCATAGCTTAAATTGAACAGCCAGCGTTCGACCCCGACCTTTTGCACCTCGATCTCGGTCACGTAACTGTCCACGATCTTGCCGTCGCGGGTGAGGAAAATCCGGGTGACGTAGTTGCCTTCAATCAGGTTGGCGGGCAATGCCACCTGCGTCCGAAACAGGGTTTGCTGTTCCAGATCGACTGCCCCTTCCAGCACTTGATACAGGTCCTCGCCCGCCCTGATCCGGATCAAGGCTTCGGTGTAATCGGCCGAGTTTGCCACAAGCGCGCCGACCGAGCGGATCGCCCGCGGAATGGAAATAGAGTTGCGCAGATCCTCGGTCTGGCTCAGCACGTCTTGAAGCGGGCCGGAGGTAGCCACAGCATAAAACGATGGGGCGGCATCAACGGTGACCGCATCACTGTTCACCCAGACGCCATAGCGCCGTTCCTTGTGTCGCACGATTACCGGCTCCAGCGGGCCAGAGACGGTAATCACCACCTCCAATGGGCTGCCAGAAGGCAATGGCGCATCGCGTTTCACGGCACCGAAGATCAAGATCTCGGACCCGGTGAAAGTTGCCGTTATCGCCACTTCATCATGGCTCAGGCCGAGCACAATCTGTTCGCCCTCGGCTATGGTTGTGCCGGGCAGGGCCAATGCCAGCAAAATGGCCAACAGCCGGATCACTGTCCCTTTCATCCCGGCCCCCCGGCATCAACGGAATACAGTTCTGCAGGACGGACCAGCAGGTCAAAGGCCAGTTGCACACAGACCGCGAGCACCAGCAAAGCCAGCAGGATGCGCAGCTGTTCGGCCTTCATCTTGGCCCCGATCCTTGTGCCAACCTGCGCCCCGATCACCCCGCCAAGGATCAGCAGCACAGCCAGCACGATATCCACCGTGTTACTGGTCACTGCATGCAGCAAGGTGGTGAATCCAGTGACAAAGATAATCTGAAACAGCGAGGTGCCGATGACCACCTTGGTCGGCATTCCCAGCAGATAGATCATCGCAGGCACCATGATGAACCCGCCGCCGACCCCCATGATCGCCGCCAATACCCCCACCAACAGCCCGACCATGATCGGTGGAATGACTGAGATATACAGGCCAGACACCCGGAATTTCATTTTGAATGGCAGGTTATGAACCCAGTTGTGCTTGGTCCTGGGGGCGGCCCTGCCGGTTTGCCGGGACCGCAGCAGCGCCCGCAGGCTTTCAAACAGCATCAGCCCGCCGACAATGCCCAGAAAGAATACGTAGCACAGCTTCACCAAAAGATCGACCTGACCCTGCGATTTCAAGTAGTTAAACGCATAGACACCCAGCCAGGACCCGGCCAGACCGCCGATCAGCAGCACCCCGCCCATCGGGATATCCACCGTCTTGCGCCGCAAATGCGCCAGCAGCGCCGAAAAAGACGAGGCCACAATCTGATTGGCCGATGTCGCCACCGCGACAGCAGGCGGAATGCCCACAAAGAACAGCAGCGGCGTAATCAGGAATCCGCCACCGACCCCGAACATGCCAGACAGCACACCGACCAGCCCGCCCAATCCCAAAAGGAGAAAGGCGTTCACTGAAACCTCTGCAATGGGGAGGTAAATCTGCATTTCGATGTCCGGGGGCCTGTATTTCCCTCAAACCACCGATAGCGCCGGAATCCTATCCCCTCTGGTGATTATCCATCGCGCCAGTTGTTCACAGGTCACGCAAATACCGCCGTAGCACCTTTTCCAACTTGGCAGCACCGATCGGGGCCATAGCTTTGGTATGCTCATGGCTGATGTTTTCAGCGCTTAGCCCGGCGGCCATATTGGTGATCACCGAAATTGCGCCGGCTTTCAGTCCCAGAAACCGGGCCAATATCACCTCGGGGACAGTGGACATGCCCACTGCATCGGCCCCGAGCATCCGGATCGCCCGGATTTCGGCGGGGGTTTCAAACGACGGGCCAGAGTACCAGGCATAGACGCCATGGGCCATGGTGACGCCCTCAGCTGCCGCTGCCAAGGTCAAGGCCTCCCGGATCGCCGGATCATAAGCATCTTTCATCGGCACAAACCGCGCATCGGTCGGCTCGCCAATCAGCGGGTTCAGGCCGGAAAAATTGATGTGGTCCGACTGGCACATGATCGACCCGGTGGGCATATCGGGGCGCAGTGAACCGGCGGCATTGGTGGCAATCACCGTATCCGCGCCAAGCTCTTTCAACACTTCCAAAGGCAGACGCATCGCATCGGATTTGCCATGTTCGTAATAATGCGCCCGGCCGCCAAACACGGCGACGCGCACGCCTTCAAACTCACCAATCACCAGCACCGGGTTATGCCCCGACACCCCACCACCCGGAAAGCCGGGCAAGTCTGCATAGGGGATTTGCACCCCCGTCACCGCGCCGGCAATATGGCCCAGCCCAGACCCAAGGATCAGGCCCAGCCGCACCGGCGCGGCCCCCGCCCGGTCCCGGATCAGCCGGGTTAAGTCAGCGCTCTTTGACATAGGGTTCACCCCCGGCGCGGGGCGGAACTGCCTTGCCGATGAATCCGGCCAGAATGATCACTGTCATGATATAAGGCAACGCGCTGAGCAACTGGCTTTGCACCTTGATCCCGATCAGGTTTTCGACCACGTCGGGCCGGGTTTCCAGCGCTTGCAGGAACCCGAACAGCAGGCAGGCATAAAGCGCATACCAGGGCCGCCATTTGGCAAAGATCAATGCGGCCAGCGCGATGTAGCCGCGCCCGGCGGTCATGTCCTTGGTGAAACCGGCGGCGGGTTCGGCTGTGGCCAGTTGCGCCCCGGCAATCCCGCAGAGCACGGCACAGATCGCCACGGCGGCATAGCGCATCCCGACAACCGACACCCCCGCCGTATCCACCGCCGCCGGGTTTTCGCCCACGGCGCGCAACCGCAGGCCGAACCTTGTGCGAAACAGCACCCACCATGTCAGCGGCACCAGCGCAAAGCCGACATAGACAAGGATCGTGTGTCCCGAAATCAGGTCGGCATAGATCGGTCCCAGCAGGGGCACGTCTCGCACCGCATCGGCAAAAGGCAAGGTGATCTGGTTGAACCGGGCGGCACCCGACAGCGACGGCGTCCGCCCGCCTTCGGCAAACCATGCCTCGGCCATCAGCACCGTGATCCCCGAGGCCAGAAAGTTGATCGCCACGCCGGAAATCAGCTGATTGCCGCGAAAGGTGATCGAGGCCAGCCCATGAATGCCCGACAGCAGCAGCGAGGCCCCAACGCCCGCGCCCAGCCCGATCCAGGCCGAGCCGCTGATCGAGGCGACGGCCGCCGACATGAAAGCGGCGGTCAGCATCTTGCCCTCAAGTCCGATGTCGAAAATCCCGGCCTTTTCGGAGAACAGCCCGGCAAGACAGGCGAGCAGCAGTGGCATGGCAGAGCGGACCGTCGCATCCAGCAGTTGCAGCAGGGTGGTCAGATCCATCGCCTATTCCCCCGCTTTGACTGCTACGGACACAGGCGCAGGCGCTCGTCGCAGCGCCAGAAAAATCCGCTCCAGCGGCATCCGCACCATATTGTCCAAGGCCCCGGTGAACAGGATCACCAGCGCTTGAATCACCAGAATCAGCTGGACCGGCACGGTGGTATCCTGTGACAGGATCGC
>JANOMH010000365.1:0-3140 GCA_031420215.1 Rhodobacterales bacterium
AGCAGACCAGCGGCCACAAACGCTGCCATATATTCCGGCTCGGAATAGCTGTCGAGCGCGCGATAGGTATAGATATCAGCGCGGTTCACGAACACCGGCTCGCCCTGCGCGTCAAAGGCCGGAGCGGCGGGCGGAGTGGTCGGGGCGACCATCTCTGCCAGAACAGCGCCGGGCGATACGCCCAGCAACAGCGCCGCAGTCACGGCGCGGGTGGTAAATTTCATCGTTAAGGTCCTCCCAAGGGCCAAAATCCAACCCGGTTTCGCCGGGATAGTTTTATCTCACAATACGGCTCTGCCCCCTCCTCCGGGGGATTACCGTAAGGGGCAGTCTGCGCCCATGGATGGGTTTACAGCAATAGGGAAATCAGACATTCTATTCCGGGTTCTTAAGATCGGATCAATCAGCTTGGCCAAAGACATCAGCACTGACAGGACCGTGGCCCAAAGTGGCAAACATGACCGGCATTTTTATGCGCTGGACCGGGCGATCGGGCGGTTCGGCATGCGAATCTTTGCCCCCTACACAATGGACAGCGCGCATTGGCACGGGCATGTCGAGGTGAACTTTCTGACCGGCGCGTCGATGACTTACGTGATCGACACCGACCAGATCGAGGTGCCGCCCGGTCAGCTGGTTTTGTTCTGGGCCGGGATCCCGCATCAGCTGACCCGGATAGCAACACTGGGAGAGGCTGCAGCGAAACTGACCAATATCTATCTGCCCTTCGATACATTCCTGTTCATGCCACATATCGCCCCGCTGCAAGTGGCACTGCTGGGCGGCGGGTTGGCCTGTGTGTCAGCCGACCTCTGCGGCCCCGAACAGGTGGCGCGCTGGTATCGGGACTACCGGTCCAACGATTTCGAGCGGATCGAAGTGATGAAGGCAGAGCTGAACCTGCTGTTGCGCCGGGCGTTGCTGGGCGATCTGAGCTATCTGCGCGCGCCCCTGGCCGACCCCGGGCAAGACCGGACGCTGAGTTCGGCGCATATCCGGCATGTGGTGGCAATGGTCCGCTATATCGTTGAAAACCTTGCCGAACCAATGACCAACGCCAATGTGGCAGCGGTGACCGGCCTGCATCAGAACTACGCCCTTTCGCTGTTTTCGCGAACCATGCGGCTGCCGATGAAAAAGTTCATCATCCGGATGCGGCTGTTACGCGCCCGCGCCTTGTTGATCGAAAGCGGAGCCGCGATTACGACAGTGGCCGAAAGCTCCGGCTTTGCCTCAATCAGCCAATTCTACGACCATTTCAAAACAGCCTACGGCTTGTCGCCGCATGCGATGCGGGCGAAATATACACAGATGGACTTGCGCTAACCCAATCGCTTGGGGGCCAGCCCCCAAACCCCCGGGATATTTAGGGCCAAAAGAATTTACGGACATTTAATCAGAATCAGCCAGTCTGACCCGACGTCACAGGCAGGGATGCCGATGGGCGCGCCGGAAGAAGGCCTCTTGCGACTGGTGACAGTGCAAGAGGCTGGACCGGAACTTTCATCAGGGAACTGGTCTTTTCGCTTCTTTTGGCCCTAAATATCCCGGGGGAGCGAAGCGGGGGCAGAGCCCCCCACAGCCTCAAAACTCGAAAGCTTCCGCAACAACCCGGCGCGCAATCGAAAATGCATCCGCCACATGCACCATCGGGGCCAGATCAACATCCCGTGCCCCGGTTTTCACCAGTTCTGCCATCCGGGAATAAAGCGCCGGATACTCGCCCATGATCGTATCTTCACCCGCCACCAGAACGCCCGCAATCTCCAGCCGGTTGCCGCCCATCCGCAAGGCCAAGGGCCCGGCATTGGTCTCTACCTCGATATCCCAGGTCTGCGGGCCTTGCTGACGCCAGTCGAAATCGGCCGTCACGCCGCCGGAAAAGGTCAGCGCCGCCGCAATCGGCATATCCCGATTGGCGGGGAATTCCAGCACTGCCGCCGTCAGATGCACCGGCGCAGGAATAATCTCAGTCAGGATCGACAGCGCGTTGATTCCGGGGTCAAACACCCCCATCCCGCCGGGCTCAAATACCCAATCCTGACCCGGATGCCATTTGCGGACATCCTCGCGCCAGCAGATATGGGCCTTTGTGACCACCTTATCCGCGAGCCAGCCCTTGGCCGCAGCCACACCCATTGCCATCCTGGAATGCCATGTCGCAAACAGGGTCACGCCCATCTTTGCCGCCAAAGCCTCCAGCGCATGCACTTCCGCCAAAGTCTGACCGGGGGGCTTTTCCAGCATTACATGCCGGCCCGCCCTCAAAGCCGCCTCTGCCGCCGCAAACCTTGGCTGAGGGGGCAGGCAAAGCGAGACGCAGCGGACGTCAGGACGCGCGGTGAGCATCGCCCCAATATCGGTAAACCCCTCAACCCCCGGCACCGATCCCTTCCGGCTGACCGTGCAGGCCAGCTCGAAATCCGGCGACGCGGCCAAAGCCGGAACATGCTGATCCACCGCAATCTTGCCAATGCCGACCAATGCGACTTTCATCGGCGCGGGCACTAATGCGACTCCTTGCCTACCGCATTGCCGCGCGGTCCATTCAGGAAATCCAGATCCGCCCCGGTATCCGCCCCCTGCACATGCTGATGGTGCAGATACGCATACCCACTCGGCGGCACTTCGACCACGGGCCGCCACGCCGCCAGCCGGGCGGCAAGCTCGGCTTCCGGAATATCCAGATGCAACCTGCGGTTCGGCACGTCCAGTTCGATGAAATCGCCGTTGCGGACCACGGCCAAAGGCCCGCCTGCCGCCGCCTCGGGTGACGTATGCAAGACCACGGTGCCATAGGCAGTGCCCGACATCCGCGCATCCGAAATCCGGACCATATCGGTGATCCCCTTGCGCAAAACCTTCGCGGGCAATCCCATGTTCCCCACTTCAGCCATACCCGGATACCCCTTCGGCCCGCAGTTTTTCAGGACCATCACGCAGGTCTCGTCGATGTCCAACGCCTCATCCTCGATCTTGGCCTTGTAGTCGTCGATATCCTCGAACACCACGGCGCGGCCCCGATGCACCATCAGCGCCGGGGTCGCGGCAGAGGGTTTCAGCACCGCGCCATTCGGGGCCAGATTGCCCTTCAACACGGCCACCCCACCCGACTGGGTCAAAGCCTTTTCGGTCGGCAG
>JANOMH010000366.1:0-1993 GCA_031420215.1 Rhodobacterales bacterium
GAACCGGAAGCCTTTGTAATCAAACGACATTGCCGAGGCCGAGACCGAAATCCCCCGGTCCTTTTCCATCTGCATGAAGTCCGACCGGGTGCGCCGCGCTTCACCCTTGGCCCGCACTTGCCCCGCCATCTGGATCGCCCCGCCGAACAACAGGAACTTTTCGGTGAGCGTGGTTTTGCCCGCGTCGGGGTGCGAAATGATCGCAAAGGTCCGGCGCCTGCGAATCTCAGGGTGGGCGGTTTCGGCGGGCAGGGCGGGGCGGTTGGTCATGGGCTGGCTATAGGGCGAAACCGGCCCCCCCGCAACCAGCGCCCCCCGCCGCCGCAGTTTGTCTTGGCAACGTCACAAACCTTGCCTAATATGAGAACATTAGCTGAACATAGGAGGGTATCATGACACTGACTGAAATCGCACATGAATTGGTTGCAGGTTGCCGCGAAAACCGTGCCAAGCAGAATCTGGACGTGCTGTATTCCCCTGATGCCGTGTCGGTTGAGGCGGCTGATATGGGCAACGGCCGCGAAACCCATGGCATCGCGGGCATTCGTGGCAAACATGACTGGTGGGAAAACGCGCAGATCGTGCATTCGGCCAGCGTAGAAGGTCCGTTTATGCATGGCGACAGCAGCTTTGCGGTGATTTTTGACATGGACACCGAAGACAAGGCGACCGGCAAACGCGACCAGATGCGCGAAGTGGCGATCTATCATGTGACGGATGGCAAGATCAGCCGCGAAGAGTTCTTTTACGGCTCCTGATTGTAATAACCCTACCGCGTCGCCCGCCGCAGCAGTTCCACTGCGTCGGGCCGCGACAGCAGGCTTTCCTGCACCTCGTAATCCTGATGCATCCGGTAGGCGTGATCGGCCCCGATGGGCAGGGCGGCGCGGGTGCGGGGGTCGATCAGCAGGCTTTCGGCGGCGATGCCTTCGGCAAAGATGATCTGGTGGTCGTCAAACAGCAGCTGGAAATATTCGACAAAGCCGCCGTCCTGCTGCCAGACCGTCACCCCGTTGATCAGATGGCGGACCTTGATCATCACTTCGGCCCGGCCCGCGCCCAGTTTATCCTGCCGCTGATAGACGAAAATCCGGTGATCGGGCGACATCACCAGATCGTTTTCATTATGCAACACGCCTTTTGCGATCACCACCGGGGCAAAATCCCCCACAGCGCGCAGCGTGGTCTGGCCAATCCAGCGGATTGCTTGCGGGCCGTCATCGCGGGTCAGAACCTTGTCACCCACCACCAAATCCTCGACCCGGACCTGCGCGCCTGAGGCCATGGTAATGTGGGTGCCACGGGTGAATGACACGCAGGCCACCTCGGCCAGCCGGGTGGTGGCGGCGTGGCGGTCCAGCCCGACCAGCCGGTAATCGGTTTTGGGGTGCAGTTTCGCCAGCGGCAGCAGATACACTTCGGCAATGGCGCTATCTTCGACCTCGACCAATACCAGCGCCTCATAGGTGGTGCTGTCGGGGGCCATCAGGGTGATGCAGCAATCCAGATGCAGGATATTGCCAGGGGTCCCGGCCCCGGTCTGCGGCACAATGGCAAAACTGGACCCGCCCTGCACTTCGACAACCGACAGATCGCAGCGGGCCGCAGCACCGGACAGGTGATAGACATCATCCAGCACCAGATCATCGGCGACCGAGATCGCGTCGCCTTCGGCCACCCCATCCGACACAACAAAGCTTTGCGCCCGGAAAACCGGGAGTTTCTGGATAGCGCGGTTTGCGTGTATCTCGGACATGGCGATGTTTCATTGGCATAGAGTGTGCCAGACTGAAACAGTGAAGTGCGAAAAGGTCGTTAATGCGGCAATGGTCTGGTCAGTTCCGGGCCAATGCTGTTTAGTTCCAAAAGTGGCATTGCGAGGCAGGGGCAAACATGGATCTGGGAATCAAAGGTAAACGGGCGTTGGTGTGTGCGGCCTCAAAGGGCCTCGGTCGGGGCTGTGCCGAGGCTTTGGCCGAAGCGGGCGTTGATC
>JANOMH010000367.1:0-5407 GCA_031420215.1 Rhodobacterales bacterium
GCCTGCAACGCCCTGATTCGCCGCGCCCGGATTTCGGTGCCGGTGCGCAGCAGCACAAGTGCGACAAACAACAGGATAAACCCGGCGATGCAGATCACCAGGGGTTGCCAATAAACATCCGACACATGCTCGGCCTGATCCACGCTCAGCGAGGCCCCCTGATGCAGCCCCTGGTTCCAGAAATTCACCGCATAGCGCGACAGAACCGCAAAGACCGACCCCACAATGCACAACACCGAGGTCAGGTCGGCCGCTGTATCGGGGTCTTCAATCGCGGCCCACAGCGCCATATAGCCCAGATAAAACAGGAACAGGATCAGGAACGAGGTTAATCGCGGATCCCAGGCCCACCATGTCCCCCACATCGGCTGGCCCCAGATTGCCCCGGTGACCAGCGCGATCAGGGTCATCACCATGCCCACCGGGGCCGCAGCCTTGGCCGCCAAAGCGCTCACATGATGCCGCCGGATCAGCCAGATCAGACTGGCCAGCAGCATCATCGCCCAGGCATTGATTGCCATCATCGCCGACGGGACATGCAGATAGATGATCTTGACCGTGGACTGGAACCGCTCTGCATTCGGGGTCAGGAAAAACCCCCAGATCAACCCCACGCCCAGACAGCCATAAGCCGCGCCAAAGACCCAAGGCACAACCGGAATGGTCGTGGCCAGAAACTTCTTTGGATTGGCATATTCCCAGAGCGACATGGTTCTGACTACCCTTGTTATCGGCCTGCCTCAAGCCGCCATCACCGCAGATTGATCCGCAGCACCAACGCCGTGGCAAAGGGTAGCACCGCAAATGAGCCCAGCGTGATCCCGGCCAGCATCAGCAACGGCACATCTGCACCAAGTCCATCCGCCCCGCGCCGCACCGCCTCGGCCCCGAAAATCAGGGTCGGCACATACAGCGGCAGGACCAGCAGCGACAGCAGCAACCCGCCGCGCCGGATACCCACGGTCAGGGCCGCACCAAATGCCCCGATTATCGATAGGGCGGGGGTGCCAAGGGCCAACGAGCCCAGAAGATAAGGATAGGCGGCACTGTCCAGCTGCAGCAAGAAACCCAGCACGGGTGCGGCAAGGGTCAGCGGCAGGCCGGTGGTAATCCAATGCGCCATGGCCTTGACCAGCGCCACCCCCTCCAGCGGCAAGGGCGATGTGGCCAATAGGGGCAGCGCCCCGTCCTCCAGATCCAGCGCGAATATCCGGTCCAGTGACAGCAACGCGGCCAGCAGTGCTGCGACCCACAATATCCCCGGCGCGATCCGGGTCAGAACCGACGGATCGGGCCCGACGCCAAACGGGACCAGCACCACCACGATCAGGAAAAACGCCAGCCCCAGCCCAAATCCGCCGCCCGCCCGCAGCGCAAGGCGCAAATCACGGATCAGCAAGGCCCTCACAGGAATGCCTCGTCCGGACCGGTGGCGGCGGTGGCGCGAAACCGGGTCAAGTCCAGCTCGGGGACCTCCAGCCCAAGGCCGATATGTGTGGCCATCACCGCCACTCCGCCACCGGCCAGATGCCGGGTCAGAAATCCCACGAATAACCGCACCGATGCATCATCCAGCGACACCGTCGGTTCATCCAGAAACAGCACCCGGCGGCCGATTACCGCCAGCCGGGCCAACCCGACCCGGCGCTTTTGGCCCGCGGACAGGGTGCCTGCCAAGCGGTCGCGCAAGGCGTCCAGATTGAAATCCACATAGACCGCCGCAGGCACCGCCCGGCCATAAATCGCCGCCCAGAACCCCAGATTCTCGGCCACGGTAAGGGTCGCTTTGACCCCATCAGCATGGCTGGCATAGGCCCCTTGCTCAGCCGGATGGGAGCAAGTTCCGGCCAAAACCGGCTGCAATCCGGCCAAACAGCGCAGCAGCGTGGTCTTGCCCACCCCGTTTGGGCCGCGCAACACCAGTGCCTGACCGGGGGCCACCGAAAAACTCACCCCCTCCAGCACTGCCTGCCCGCCGCGTGCGCAGGCCAGTCCCGTGACAGTCAGCACGGAATCAAGGCCAGCCCGACGCGCCGCCCTTCGGACAACAGGACATTAAAAGTGCGGCAGGCGGCGGGCGATGCCATGGCCTCAACCCCCAGTCCGGCGGTCTCCAGCGGCTCGCGAAACACCAAAGGCAAATGCGCAATCTCGGCCCCGGTGCCGACAAACAGCACATCGATAGCCCCGACTGCGGCGACCAATGGCGCGACATCGTCAAACCCGGCCCAGCCCGACACGCCCGAAGGCAGCACGATCACCGGCCCCCGATACACCTTGCCGCCAATCCGAAAAAACCCCGGCCCATAGCCATCGACCGGGACCGCATCAGTGAACCGTATCTCGTTCAAACGCATGGTTGCCCTCCCCGGATCTCTGATTGCATTTTCGGAGTTGCCGCAAATACTCCCGCCGGAGGCACCCCTCCACAATGCTAGGCGTCGATATTCGCGTATTGGCCAGACCCGGTCTTGGGTTTGTCGCTGCGGTCCAGACCGATCATCAGCACAAGGTTCTTGGCCACGTAGACCGACGAATAGGTGCCCAACATCACGCCCACGGTAATCGCAAAGGCAAAGCCCCGGATCACATCACCGCCAAAGATCAGCATCGAAAACAGCGCCAGCAGCGTGGTGAAGGATGTCATCAAGGTCCGGCTCAGCGTCTCGTTGACCGACAGGTTCATCACGTCGCGCAGTGGCATCACCTTGTATTTGATCAGGTTTTCGCGCAGCCGGTCAAACACCACCACGGTGTCATTGATCGAATAGCCCAGAATGGTCAGCAGGGCCGCAATGATGGTCAGATCGAACTTGAGCTGGAACAACGCGAAAATGCCGATGGTGATGAACACGTCATGCACCAGTGCCAGCACCGCGCCCACGGCAAACTGCCATTCAAAGCGCAGCCAGATATAGAGCAGGATGCCAAAGGTGGCGGCGATCATCGCCATGACAGCGGTCCAGACCAATTCGCCCGAAACTTTCGGGCCGACCGATTCGACCGAAGGAAAAGTCATCGCCGGGTCAACCTGCCGCAAAGCGGTTTCAACGGCGGCAATCCCCTCAGGCGTGATCGCCTCGATCCCTTCCAACGGGGCGATGCGGACCAAAGCCACGTTTTTCTCTGGCCCAAAGGTCGGATCGAACACTTCGGTAATCACCACATCGCTCAGCGCCATCCCCGACAGCGCCTGCCGGTATTCGCCGACATCAACCTTTTGCGTCGATTCCGTGCGGATCGTGGTGCCGCCCTTGAAGTCGATGCCAAAGTTCAGACCCATGAAAATCCACAACAGGATCGCCACCACAGTCAGCACAGCCGAGCCGCCAAAGGTGATCCATTGCAGGCGGAAAAAGTCGATATTGGTTTTTTCGGGGGCAAGTCTCAGGCGCATGACGGTTCCCTATACCACGATCGTTTTGGGCTTGGCCCAGTTGAACCAGAGCGCGGTAATGGCCCGGGTGACATAAAGTGCAGTAAAGACCGAGGTGAAAATCCCGATCCCCAGTGTGATGGCAAAACCGCGCACGGCGCCGGTGCCGACAACGCCCAGCACCACGGCAGAAATCAGCGTGGTCACATTGGCATCCACAATCGCCGACATCGCCCGTTCATAGCCCAGTTCGATCGCCCGGGCCGGGCTACGGGCGGATCGCAATTCCTCGCGGATCCGCTCAAACACCAGCACGTTGGCGTCAATTGCCATCCCAATGGTCAGCACAATCCCGGCGATGCCCGGCAGAGTCAGAGTGCCGCCAATAAGCGACAGGGCGCCAAAAATCAGCAGGATGTTGATCGCCAGCGCGATGCTGGCAAACACCCCGAACAACCCATAGGAAGCGACCGCAAAGGCCACGACCACGACCATTGCCACAATCGCCGCCAGACGCCCGGCATTGATGCTGTCCTGGCCCAGTTCGGGGCCAATGGTGCGCTCCTCAAGGAATGAAAGGCTGGCGGGCAAGGCCCCGGCGCGCAACAGCACTGCCAGATTGGTCGATTCCTCGACCGTAAAATTGCCGGTGATGATCCCCGATCCGCCCGCGATATGGCTTTGGATGCGGGGGGCAGAGATCACCTTGTCATCCAGCACGATGGCGAACAGCGCGCCGATATTGTTGGCCGTATAATCGCCAAACCGCACCGCGCCGCTGGTATCAAACCGAAACGACACCGCAGGCTGGCCGTTCTGGTCAAACGAGGGCTGCGCATCGACCAGATCCTCGCCCGTCACCACCGCTGCGCGTTCCAGAATGTAATATGCCCCCTCCTGATCGGCCGCAGGCAACAGGATGTTGTTGGGCCCTGGATCGGCATTGGGGTCACTGGTCGGGCTGACCACCGGCTGAAAGGTCAGCTGCGCCGTCGTGCCGATGATACCCTTGACTTCGGCAGTCGACCCGACGCCGGGCACCTGGATCAATATCCGGTCCGCCCCCTGGCGCGAAATCGATGGCTCGCGGGTGCCGACCGCATCGATCCGGCGGCGAATGATCTCCAGACTTTGTTGCATCGTGCGGTTATCGGTAGCGGCGCGTTCTGCATCGCTCAGCTTGACCACGATGACACCGTTGTCTGCCGTGACATCGATATCGGACCCCGACCCGCCAGTCAGGCTGACCACCTGCCGGGACAGACCTTTGACCAGATCAAGGGCTGCCTGCACCTGATCAGCATTCGACACCCGCACCCGCAATTCATCCGGCGGACCGGGATCGCGGGTCACAAACCCCAGGGTGTCGCGCTGTGCGGCCAAAGTATCGCGCACCTCGGGCCACATCGAATCCATCCGGGTGGCATAGACATCAGCGACCTTCACTTCGGCCAGCAAATGCGCCCCGCCGCGCAGATCAAGCCCCAGATTGACCAGACCCGAGGGTAACCATGCCGGCCACAGCCCAGCTGTCGCCTCAAGTTCCGCATCCGTGCGCCCGCCGTCAATGATCGCCTGTGCATCATTGGCCTGTTCGACCCGGGAATAAAACCCATTGGGCATGGCGAACAGGATGCCAATGGCGCAGATCGCCCAAACCACTACGCTGCGCCACATTGGGGAATACAACATCTGACTGCTCTTTCGTGTGCCGCTAAACCGCGTAAAGTCTCAGGCCTTGGCCGGTTCAGTCTTGCTGATCACCGAAGTGATGGTGGATTTCATCACCCGGACGTTGACGCCGGTGGCGATCTCGACCTCGACCTCGTTGCCATCATCCTTGACCTTGGTGACCTTGCCCAAAATCCCCCCGGCGGTGACAACCATGTCGCCCCTGCGCAACGCACTGATCAGGGCCTGATGATCCTTCAGCTTTTTCTGCTGCGGCCGGATCAGCAAAAAGTACATAATGGCAAACAGCGCCAGAATGAAGGGAAGCTGCGCGAGGAGTGAGCCTTGCATGGGTCGTCC
>JANOMH010000368.1:0-2538 GCA_031420215.1 Rhodobacterales bacterium
GATATCATTGCTGTCCATCGCCCGCTCAGCGACAGCTTGGTTCTCGCGAAATTCGCCGGATTGCTTGAGCATTTCGTCCACGAGCGTCGTCTTGCCGTGGTCAACGTGGGCGATGATCGCAATATTGCGGATATCCATGGGCCTGCCTTTTTTCGGGGTTGCGCCGCCCTTACCGTGCATCCGCAGAAAAGGCTAGGGGGAAAGGGTGTGGGGTGGGTTTCACACGCAACATTATGGCTCTTGTCTGCTCGGCCTTAGGTCACCAAAAATTTTTCGAATCACATACCAACGGTTCAAGGTTTTCGCGGCATATCGGCTAAGTAGCCATCACAGACGCCACGTGGTGGGTCGCCATAAACTCCGGTCCGGCGCGATTCTAGGCAAGCATCCGTGAGCCCCTTGAAGAACTGCGCCTCGTACCAAGCCTTCCATTCGCGTTCGGCGTACCAGTCAGTTTTCTGCACTTCTTGATATGCGTACCACCCGATTGCTCCCAGCAGGGCAATGCAGGTTGTAGCAGCCAATGCTTTCACGGCGTTCCTCCGGTTGAAGTGGGGATGATGTCATGTCGCGACAGAAAGCTTGATTTGGAGTGCTATTGCCCATTACCCAACCAACGCCTTGTTCAGATATTCATCGACCTTTTCCAGATAGCCCATTGTGGTGAGCCATTTCTGATCCGGCCCAACCAGCAGCGCCAGATCCTTGGTCATCCAGCCATCTTCAACCGCGTCCACAGTGACTTTTTCAAGCGTTTCGGCAAACCGCAGCAATTGTGCGTTATCATCCAGCTTGGCGCGGTGTTTCAGCCCCCCGGTCCAGGCATAGATCGAGGCCACCGAATTGGTGCTGGTCGCCTGGCCCTTTTGATGCTGGCGAAAGTGCCTTGTGACGGTGCCATGGGCGGCTTCAGCCTCGACAATCTTGCCATCGGGGGTCATCAGAACGCTCGTCATCATGCCCAGCGACCCAAAACCCTGCGCCACCAGATCGGACTGCACATCGCCGTCATAGTTTTTGCAGGCCCAGACATAACCGCCCGACCATTTCATCGAACTGGCCACCATATCGTCGATCAGGCGGTGTTCATATGTGATGCCCTTTTTCTTGTATGCGGCCTCGAATTCTTCTTCGTACACCTTTTGGAACAGATCCTTGAAACGGCCGTCATAGGCCTTGAGGATAGTATTCTTGGTCGACAAATACACCGGCCAGCCGATATTCAGGCCGTAGTTCAGTGACGCACGGGCAAAATCGGTGATGCTGTCATCAAGGTAATACATGCCCATGTAGACGCCTGCCGACGGGGCGGAATAGACGTCGCGTTCGATGGTGGTTCCGTCATCACCAACGAATTTCATCGTCAGTTTGCCCGCCCCCGGAAAGCGGAAATCAGTGGCACGGTATTGATCGCCAAAGGCATGGCGGCCGATGACGATGGGTTTGGTCCAGCCGGGGACAAGCCGGGGGACATTGGTGCAGATGATCGGCTGGCGGAAAATTACCCCGCCCAGGATGTTGCGGATCGTGCCGTTGGGCGATTTCCACATTTGTTTGAGGCCAAATTCCTCGACCCGCTGCTCATCCGGGGTGATCGTGGCGCATTTGACGCCGACACCGTATTTCTGGATCGCATGAGCCGAATCGATGGTGATCTGGTCATTGGTCCGGTCGCGTTCCTCGATCCCCAGATCGTAATATTTCAGGTCGATATCAAGGTAGGGCAGGATCAGTTTCTGCTTGATGAAGTCCCAGATGATCCGGGTCATTTCATCGCCGTCCAGTTCGACAACGGGGTTGGCTACCTTGATCTTGGTCATATGAGTCCTCTTGGGGTTGAGCGGCTTTGTTGCGACTTAGCGCAAAATGGGGGGCAGTGAAAGGGCTGTATACACTTGTATACGGTTGAATTGACCAGCTTGAGGCCTGTCTGCCATGGCAGTGGTGAAAAATCTATGAAACTTTGGAATTGCTCTGCATCCACAGCCACGGCGTTGGCCCAGCCCGCCATTCCCACAAGGCGAGGAGACGGTCCATATCGCTAAGCTCCTCCATCCAGGCGGGCAGGGCGGCGTCGTCCAATTTCCGGTCGATCCGGGTGATCGTGTGGCTGGCGCTGAATCGCGCGGTGAGCAGGTCCAAAAGGCCAGGGCGCATGCTTTCATGGACTTCGACAAGGATATCGGCGGCCAGCAGTCCGGGGGCGGTGGCCGGGTCCAGCAATTCGCCCTCGGCTCCTTCGATATCACAAATGATTACGGTGGGTTGGCGGGTGCAGATGTCCAGATCCCGGCCTTCGATCAGCCCGCCGACCTGCACCCGGTCTGCCACGTTGTTGGCCTGCGCCAACATGGCACAAAGCGCCTGCGCCTTGGGGTTGGCATCCCGGGCTATAATACGGGCAGCGGGTATCCGGCGGGCCAGACCCACGGCGTAATACCCCTCGGCGCAACCGATATCGATGATCAGGGGGTAGTTGCGGGCGATGATCGCATCGATCACCGGAACCAAAGATGCCTCGTAGCAGCCCAAACGGCG
>JANOMH010000369.1:0-3328 GCA_031420215.1 Rhodobacterales bacterium
GACGCAACCCAACGCAAGTCCAGTGGCATGACCTGATTGCGCGGCTCGTGCAGTTGCGGCAACTGGGTGGTGGCCTGCATGGGTTCTGTCAGATGGGTTTGCAAAGCGCCCTCCTTGGATCGGTATCACGGTGGCATGCCCGCACCTGATTGGCAAGTTTTGACCGGATGGTCAATAAATTATCCCGGCTGCACCACGGCCTTTTGAAACTGACGGCGGTAATGCGACGGGGTCAACCCATGATGGGCCCGAAACAGTTTGTGAAAATGCGACAGGTTGGGAATGCCGCAATCGGCAGCAATCTCGGCCAAGGTATCGCCTGACCCGGACAAGCGGCGGGCGGCAAAGCCCATGCGCTGGGTGTTGATATAATCCGACGGGCTTTGCCCCAGAAATCGCCGGGTGGTGCGGCTGACATGCGGATGAGCGCGGCCTGCGATGCGGGCAAAACCGGCGGCCCCGTTGACAAAGACACGCGGATCGCGGGCGGCGGCACAGGCGGCGACCAACCATGCGGGTGCATCGAGGGGCAGCGGACTGGCTGTATCGGTCAGATCCTGACACAATGGCAAAAGGAACGCTTCTGCGGCCAACGCATCCCGGCGTGAGCGTTCCAATACCAATGCGGCCTGATTAAGAGCGGCCATCTGGTGGCTGTCGCGGTGCAGGATCACCGGATCAGGGGTAGTGGCCCAAAACAGCCTGCCGGGCAAAGCCGGGTGGCGCGCCGCAATCGCCCCGATCAGATCGGCATGCAGGGTGATCGAGACCACAAATGCCTCGTCCGACCGGCCTTGCAAGGCATGGGAATCGCCGGGGCGGATAAACAGCAGGGTGCCTTCGGCCCAATCCTGATGTCCCGCCGCCAGATGATGCCGCAGTTTGCCATTCTGCACCCACAAAAGTTCATAAAAATCATGGGTATGCAGGCCGACAGGGCGGTTGACGTCCAATCTGGCGCGGGCCAGATGCACCTGCGTGTCGGGGGCCAGAATGTCGCGGGCCAGAAGGATGTGATCAGCCATGCCAGTCCCTACCATACCTGCGCTGCGGGCGCAGGTCCGATTTCCAAAGGTCAGTGCAATTGTGCCACGAGGCCGCCCGTCGGGGCAGACGAGCGTGACCCTCTGCACAAAATCTGCGCAACCGGCAAAGCCTGGCTGCACGGGCCGCGTCTAAGCCCGGTGACAGATGCCATTCAAAAAGGGCGTAACATGCAGCCACACCCCATACCTACCCCGGTCTTGATCCGGTCCATTCCTGTGGGGGTGCTGCTTTTGGCAATGCTGGTGGGCATGGCTGATCTGTTGATCTGGCAGACCGGCACACCGCGACTGGCACTTGCCCTGTTTGCTTTTGCCGTCACCGGGGCGGCACATCTGCTGGCCGGGCCGGGAATTGGACGCAGGGCAGTGCTGATCGGCTGGGGCGGGCTGATCCTTGGGACGGCAGCGGTCGTCGAAGAAGTGCAGGCGCTGTCGATCCTGTTTCTGTTTCTGGGTATGGTCCATGCGGCGGGCTGGTTTGCCGCCGGATCGGGCGCCCCCTGGGCCATTGCCCTGCGGGCGGGCCGGCGGTTGTGTGGGCAATCCATCCGGCGGCTATATGGCGATATTTACAGAGTTGGGCAAAGTGCTTCGGGGGCCAGGATCGGGCGGGCCGGGCTGGCGCGGGCGATGCGGGACTGGGCCTTGCCGCTGGGGCTGGGCGGACTCTTTGTGGTGCTGTTTGTCAGTGCCAATCCACTGTTGGACAAATGGGCGCAGGCCCTGAGCAACTGGTCGCCGAATATCAACCTTGATGGCTGGCGCATCAGCTTTTGGCTGTTCGCCGCCGGGCTGATCTGGCCGTTCCTGCGGTTGGCTGCAATGCGGCCCCGTCTGCTGACGCCGGCCAAACCGGCAGTGTCGGTTCACCTGCCCGACACGCTGCTGAATCCGCGCTCGGTATTGCGCGCGCTCTTGACCTTTAACCTGCTCTTTGCGCTGCAAACCGGGCTGGACCTGACCTATCTGTGGGGCGGGGTCAACTTGCCGCCGGGGATAAGCCATGCAACCTATGTGCATCGGGGGGCGTATCCGCTGGTAGTGACCGCACTGCTGGCGGGTGGATTTGCGCTGATTGCGCAGCCGTTCCTGAAAGGACAGCCGGTGCTGCGGGGGCTGATGTTTCTGTGGACGGCGCAAAACATTCTGCTGGTGGTGTCGTCGATCCTGCGACTTGACCTTTACGTTGACAGCTACGGGCTGACCCGATTGCGCTTTGCGGCCTTTGTCTGGATGGGGCTGGTGGTGGCGGGATTGGTGCTGATGGCCTGGCAACTGATGCGGGGCAAGCCGGTAACATGGCTTTTCATCCGCGCGGGTCTGCTGGGGATGAGCACGGTTTATGCCTGCTGTTTCATCAATGTTGCCGGGTTTGTGGCCAGTCACAATCTGGAGCGGACCGATCAGGATTTCGACCACTACTACTTGTGCACCCTCGGACCCGGTGCAGCCCCGGCCATCGCGCGCGCCGAAGCCGCCACCGGACGGCACTATTGTTACGACTCACCGCTACCATTCGTCAAAGCCCCACAAGACCTGCGCGAATGGGGCTACCGGAATTATCGTCTGCGCAATAGCCTTGCGGCATTGGCCGCCTCAACAGAAGTCAGGACCACCCCATGAGCGCCACAATTCTGGTTGTCGATGATGACCCCAATATCCGGGATGTCCTGCGCATTGCATTGGGGCAAGCCAGTTTCAAAGTGGTCGAAGCGGGCGACGGCCAGGCCGCCCTTGCCAGCTTTGCCAAAACCGGGGCCGATCTGATTGTGCTTGATATTGGCCTGCCGGAAATGGATGGGCTGGATGTCTGTCGGGCCTTGCGCCGGACCAGCGCGGTGCCGATCCTGTTTTTGACCGCGCGGGATGACGAGATTGACCGGGTGGTGGGCCTTGAACTGGGGGCGGATGATTATGTCACCAAACCCTTCTCTCCCCGCGAACTGGTCGCCCGGGTCCGGGTGATCCTGAAGCGGAGCCAACCGCGAGCCTCTTATGACCAACGCCCCAATCTTAAACGGCGCGGCGTGCTTGAGGTCGATGAAGACCGGCACATCGCCCGGATTGCCGGACATCCCGTCGCCCTGACCGCCCGCGAGATGGAGCTGCTTAGCCGCCTGATGGCCCGGCCCGAACATGTAATGGCCCGCCCGCAACTGGTCGATGCGATTTATGGGACCAATATTAACGTCAGTGATCGGACCATGGACAGCCATTTACGCAATCTGCGGGCTAAACTGACCGCCGCAGGCTGCCCCGATGCCATTGACACTGTGCATGGG
>JANOMH010000370.1:0-4061 GCA_031420215.1 Rhodobacterales bacterium
AGCCAAAGGACTTGCATATAACGAAAACAAGCCCCTAGGCTTGCCTCACCCAAACAGTCCCAATGGCGATGCCTCCAATCCCGGAAACACCACCGTCGGGTCGCCCAGACCCATATGGCTGACCAATATTTCCGCCAGTACATCGCGGTAATCGGTGGTGACGGCCAGATCGGCGCCTTCCTCGAGTGCTGAATTCGACAGGCCCGGCCAGCGCCCCAGCAAACGCCCGCCCTGGGATTGTGGCCCCAGCACCAGCATCGCGCCCGCCCATGGTCGGTGCCGCCTGAATCGTTGGACCGTAACCGGCGGCCAAATTCGCTTTGGACCACGACGCTGACATCTTGTTGGCGCGGCCCCAGATCGCGCCAGAACGCCATCAGAGTGCGTGACAGTTCGCCCAGCAGGAACGGAAAGGTCTCGGCCTGATTGGCATGGGTATCCCAGCCGCCGTAATCCACCGTGGCGATGCGCAGGCCCATGTCCATCTTTATGCTTTGCGCCACAGTCATCAGCGGCCCGCTGAGGTCACTGGTCGCGGGGTAGTCCACGTCCGGGGTGTAGGGGCGCATGTCGCCGATATCGGCCTGCCAGAGCCGGTCTTGCAACATGGTCGAGAGGGCCAGAATATCCGTCGTCGTGGCCCCAAGGCTGTCATGCGTGCAAAGCCCGCCTGCAACTTCGGGCGCAGGCTCAAGACCCTCGGGGGCCTGCCCCCATACGAATACATCTGCGAGATCAGGACTTCAGAGCAAGAACGATTCATCCTAAACCCGATCCATCAGAAGCCGGGACTGAGACACATAAAGTGTCTGGTCAAACGGGCGGCCAGATCAATAGGTTATTTTGGCCCCATGGCCATCTGTTTCAGCGGTTGCGTCGTGGTTGGAGATAACTTTAGCGCCATGATCATCTTAATGATCACCTTCTGAAGTCATCTCGGTAGCCGTACCATGGTGACCAGGGCTGACCGACAAGGTTTTTGCATATGTCAAAAGAACTACGTGAAATACGGTAGCAAAGGCGAGGCCCAGCACAATCAAAAACATCCAGTTCTTGCGATGTAATACAAAGCCTTGGCGGATTGCAAATGCAACCGAAGATATGAAAACTCCAATCGGCGCGAGGTAGCTTGCAAAAACCGGCGTATCGAAGAAATGCTGCGTACTGCCAGAAACAAAACCAACGCCAATCGCTAGAACAAGTGACAAAAGCACATACCTCAATATGTTATCGCCCAAGATGCCCGATTTAAACAGCACCTCATTGAGGTAGGAGCCAAGGGAAAATAGTAACGCACCGATGCCCATCAAGGTTAATGCATACAGGCGCATCTCTTCTTGAGCCGCATGCACAACTGAGCCTGAGATCAAGCCCATACCAAGAAACATGACGAGATAGGAAAAATAGGGTTTGAAAACTTCCCAAGGTGTGGTGAAGTTCTTTTGGTTTGATTCGATATA
Organism: Rhodobacterales bacterium; assembly: GCA_031420215.1. Classification (GTDB taxonomy): domain Bacteria; phylum Pseudomonadota; class Alphaproteobacteria; order Rhodobacterales; family Rhodobacteraceae; genus JANOMH01. The sequence goes on from JANOMH010000370.1 coordinate 1,461, forward strand.
TATTGACATCTGGTCGGGAACTCTCATAATTTTTCAGGACTGCTAGCGTTTGGTATTTGGCATGTCAAGCCGCAAAACTGCGACTGGCTTTTGTATTGCAAGCGACGTTGAAAGACTGCCAGCGGCTTTAATTTTTCTGTCTGGCTGTTCCATCCCGGATGATCACATATCGCCCTCGGCGATTTGCGTTTTTCATGGCAAGATCAGTTCTGCAAGACCTTTGGAGCGGAGTGCGACCATTTTGATCCATCATCACAAGCAAGTGACGACGACGCCGAAGGTGCGGGCTGCGATCCAAGTCAGCGCCGAGCCTGCATCGGTCCTGGTGGAGCGGTTCGGTACGCCCGAGCAGACCGTTTACAAATGTAAACACCGCGACAGTGTTCATGACCGCAGATGCGCGCCGCGTGGGAGTATTTTGCGACAAAGATAGCCAAAGACGGAAGACTAGCCGAACAGCCCGAGCGGCTGTGGTGTCAGGCCGGGAAACACGATTGTCGGGTCGGACAGGCCCATGTGGCGCACCATGATCTCGGCCAGCACATCGCGGTAATCGGTGGTCACGGCCAGATCGGCGCCCTCTTCGAGTGCGCTGTTGGACAGGCCCGGCCAGCGCCCCAGCAACCGCCCGCCCTGCGCCTGTGGCCCCAGAACCAGCATCGCCCCGGCGCGGCCATGGTCGGTGCCGCCTGAATCGTTGGACCGTAACCGGCGGCCAAATTCGCTTTGGACCACGACGCTGACATCCTGCTGGCGCGGCCCCAGATCGCGCCAGAAGGCCATCAGAGTGCGTGACAGTTCGCCCAGCAGAAACGGGAATGTGTCGGCTTGATGCGCATGCGTGTCCCAGCCGCCGTAATCCACGGTGGCGATGCGCAGGCCTATGTCCATCTTGATCGTCTGCGCCACCGTCATCAGTGGGCCGCTAAGGTCGCTGGTTGAGGGATAGTCGACATCGGGCACATAGGCGCGCAGATCGCCGGTATCGGCCTGCCACAGCCGGTCTTGCAGCATTTGGGACAGAGCCAGGATATCCCTCGTCGTGGCCCCCAGTTGGCCATGGTCGCCAAATCCGGCCTGCAGCCGGGCGCGCAGGGCCGGGGCCATCCAGTTGCCCGCAGCCAGCATCAGTTCGGACAGTTCCGGGGCGACAGCGGCCCGGCTGCCGCGCAGCGATTCGGGCATGCCGGTGCCGACGGCCAGAGCAGGTAACGGGCCGCCCGGTTGCGCGTGCCGGATCCACCGGCTGAGCCAGCCGCCAGCGGCGCTGTCCACGGCGGCCCGTTCGATCCGGGCCTCGGCATCGAAATGGCTGCGGGTCGCCTCGCGCAGGCCGGTCGCATGCAGGATCGACAGATCGCCCGCATGGAACAGGTCGCCCAGATCGCGGGCCACGGCATTGAACCGGAAATCGACATCGGCCATGCCGGGGCTGAGCGTGCCGTCGCCCAGAATGATCCCCTGTTCGGTGCCCTTGCGCAGCACCCGCAGCGCATCGGGGCGGGCGGCGATATAGTCGGGGTCGGCGGTCGGGCTGACGATGTTCAGCGCATCCGCCCCGCCGCGCAGGAAAATCACCACAAGAATTGGATCGGCCATGGTCTTAACCCCTTAACGGTAGATGAATTGCGGCGAAAGCGCTGCCAGTGCGATGGCGACGGTCGAATAGTCATGCCTTTCGGTTTCATCTGGCGGCAGGGCATCGTCGGGATTGATCTCCATCGCGGCAAAGAACTCCGGGCTGGCATCGGCGGCAGTGCCATGCAGCTCTGCCGACCAGAACCGCATTAGCTTGCCCAAGGTCTGCACCTCGTCCGGGACTTTGCCAGACAGGCGCGAGGTGGTGGACCCAAACCAGTCGTCATGGGCCGCCAGCGCGTAATCGACATAGCGCAGGATCAGCGTGCTGGTGTTCCAGGCGTCCAGCGTGTCGGGATGGCCGGTTGGGGGTGGGAATGTATGCTGCTGCCAGCCTGCCCGCGCAAGTTGCCAGTGAAAATCCATCTCGGTCGAGGCGACCTTGACCCCGCTGGCCCGGTAGATTGCCGCCAGAAACTCGAACGGGCGGCGGATTTTGCCGGGCGGGTTGGCAAACTCCGGGTCTGCTACAATTGCCCGGATCAGTTGCGCAATCTGGTCGGCAGCGTCGGCGGTTTGCAGGAACAGGGTAGCCAGCCGGTCGATAAACTCTGGGCTGGGTTGATCGGTGACCAGCCTGCGGGCCAGTTTGGTGCAGATGAATTTGGCGGTGCCCGGATGTTTGGCCAGAATATCCATGACCTGTTCGGCATCGGCCATGGGGGCGCGGTTTGGCTCCATCTCGACCCCGAGCACCCGCTTCTGGTAGGGGTCATGCCAGCCATCGACATAGGCGAACCGGCCGGTGCGTGGCGCTTCTTGCCCATCGGCAATCCAGCGGCCATCGCCGACGGTCCAGCCGGTAAAGGCGCGGGCGACTTCATACACATCCTCGTCGATATACCCCAGCGCCAGCCCATCCAGCGCACCGGGCACTTCGGACCAGCGGTCATAATGTTCGTTCAGGTAATTGCCCGCACCGAGCGTATGCAATTCCAGCAATTCGCGGCCAAAGTTTTCATT
>JANOMH010000371.1:0-1690 GCA_031420215.1 Rhodobacterales bacterium
GGTTCATGCCCGCCCCCCGCAGCCCCCGTTATGCCCGGGAAATGGTTAAGGGTAGCTTAAGGTCGTTCGGTGGGTGGGTGCAACCCACGCGCCGCGCCGAAAACGCGTGGGTTTCACCCACCCTAAACCGGATGAATACAACCGACGTGCCGGATTACCCCTTTTTCAACGCCCTCTGCCCCAGCACTTCCGCGATCTGCACGGCATTCAACGCCGCGCCTTTGCGCAGGTTATCCGACACGATCCACATGTTCAGCCCATTCTCGACCGTCCCATCCTGCCGGATCCGGCTGACATAAGTCGCATAATCCCCAACGCAATCAATCGGCGTAATATACCCGCCGTCTTCGCGCTTATCGATGACCATGATCCCCGGCGACTCGCGCAGGATGTCGCGAGCCTCATCCTCGTCCAGAAACTCCTCGAACTCGATATTGACCGCCTCGGAATGGCCGACGAACACCGGGACGCGGACGCAGGTGGCGGTGACCTTGATGGATTTATCGAGGATCTTCTTGGTCTCGGCGACCATTTTCCATTCTTCCTTGGTCTCGCCCGAGTCCAAAAACACGTCGATATGCGGGATGACGTTGAAGGCGATCTGTTTGGTGAATTTCGACGGCGCGACCCCCTGACCGGGGACATAGATGCCCTTGGTCTGGTTCCACAGCTCGTCAATCCCCTCTTTGCCCGCACCGGAGACCGACTGATAGGTGCTGACCACCACCCGCTTGATCCGGGCCCGGTCATGCAAGGGCTTCAGCGCCACGACCATCTGGGCGGTCGAACAGTTCGGGTTGGCGATGATCATCTTTTTGGTATAGCCCATGACCGCGTCTGCATTCACCTCGGGCACAACCAGGGGCACGTCGGGGTCATAGCGATAGAGCGACGAATTATCGATCACCACGCAGCCCTGTGATGCGGCTTTGGGGGCATAGATCTTGGTTGCGTCCGACCCGACGGCAAACAGGGCAATATCCCAGCCGGTGAAATCAAAGGTCTCAAGGTCCTGGGTTTTCAGGGTCTTATCGCCAAAACTCAGCTCTGTGCCCAGCGACCGGCGGCTGGCCAACGCGGCGATCTTATCCACCGGGAACTGCCGCTCATCCAGAATATTGAGCATTTCGCGGCCCACATTGCCCGTGGCCCCGACGACGACGATATTATAGCCCATGAAAGCGTTCTCCTTGATCTGCGGGGGCGTCTTATACCCAAGGGGGCCGGGGTGAAAGGGCTTAGTCAGTGCGGTCGCGCGACAGCAGATAGGCGGCCAGCCCAAGGGCGGTGGTAGCACCGAAATAGATGAAAATGGCGGGATAAGGGGCGGGACTTAAGGCATGATGCAACCGCCCGGTCAGCACCTGCGCAATTCCCGCCCCGGCAATGCCGAACAGGTTCAGCAGCGTCACCCCCCGCCCGATCAAATGCGGCGGCACGAATGCCCGGCCATGGGCGATGACGATCCCAAAGGAGGCGCCGCAAAAACCGATCAGCGCAAAGGCCAGCGTCGCCGGCCATAGGCCCATGCCGGGCCACAAAGCCAGCCCCAGACAGCCCAGAACCACCCCCAGATTGCCGCCAAAGATCACCCATTTGCGGGTGCCCAGCCAGCGGTCCAGCGGCCCATAGGCAAAGTTTCCCGCCACCATGGCCAGCCCCATGACCAGCGTCATTTGACCAATTCCGG
>JANOMH010000372.1:0-1831 GCA_031420215.1 Rhodobacterales bacterium
TCGCCCATGACACGGTGATCGGGCGCGATGCGGTGATCGAGGGGCCCGTCGTTTTTGGCCCCGGCGTGACCATTGAATCCGAAGCCCGGATCAGGCCGTTTAGTCACCTTGAGGGTTGCCATGTCTCGCGCGGGGCCATTGAGGCCCCTTTGCCCGTCTCCGCCCCGGCGCGGAATTGGCCGAGCATGTGCATGTCGGCAATTTCGTCGAAATCAAGAATGCGATTGTCGCCGAAGGGGCCAAGATCAACCATCTGTCCTATATCGGTGACGCCGATATTGGCGAGCGGACCAATATTGGCGCGGGCACCGTCACTTGCAACTATGACGGCGTGTTCAAGCACCGCACCACCATCGGCAAACGGGTGTTTGTGGGGTCCAATACGATGCTGGTCGCCCCGGTCAGTTTAGGTGACGACTCGATGACCGCTACTGGGACTGTGGTCACGCAGGATGTGCCCGCAACTGACCTCGCGATTGGGCGGGCTGTGCAAGTCAACAAACCCGGCCTCGCCCTGCGGATGTTCGAAAAGTTAATAACCTTGAAGGCGAACAAGGGTAAGGGGGCATAAAATGTGCGGAATTGTTGGGGTGCTTGGATCGCACGAGGCGGCTCCATTGTTGGTCGAGGCGCTGAAGCGGCTGGAATACCGGGGTTACGATTCCGCCGGGATTGCCACGGTGAACCATGGCATGCTGGACCGGCGGCGGGCGGTGGGCAAGCTGGTCAATCTGTCCGATCTGCTGGTGCATGAACCCTTGGCCGGGCACGCAGGAATCGGCCATACCCGCTGGGCTACCCATGGGGCCGCATCGGTCAAAAACGCCCATCCGCATCTGTCGGGCGATGTGGCCGTGGTGCATAACGGGATCATCGAGAATTTCCGGGATTTGCGGGCGTTTCTGGCCGACAATGGGATCGGCTATGAAACCGATACCGACACCGAAACCGTGGCGCTGCTGGCGCAATATTTCCTGACCCAAGGGTCGTCCCCGCGTGACGCCGCCGAACAAACCATCGTCCGGCTGCACGGCGCCTATGCGCTGTGTTTCCTGTTTGCCGGGCAGAATGACCTGCTGATCGCCGCTCGCAAAGGCTCGCCATTGGCCATAGGGCATGGCAACGGCGAAATGTTCGTGGGGTCGGATGCGATTGCACTGGCCCCCATGACCGACCGGATCACCTATCTGGACGAAGGCGATATGGCCGTCGTCACCCGCTCCGGGGTCGAGATCAGGGACCATGCCGGACGCATCGCCAATCGGGCGGTTAAGGTGATCCAGATCGATGCAGCGCGGATTGACAAGGGTGGCTACAAACACTTCATGGCCAAGGAAATCGCCGAGCAACCCGTTGTGATGACAGGGACTTTGGCGCATTACTTAGTGGGTGGTCAGATCACGCTGCCCACCCCTGACCTTGATTTTACGACCGTTGAACGGCTGGTCATGGTCGCCTGTGGCACGGCTTCCTTTGCCTGTCTGGTCGCCAAATACTGGTTCGAACAGGTCGCAGGGATCCCGGTCGAGGTCGATGTCGCCTCCGAATACCGCTACCGCGAACCGCCCATTACCCCCGGCACTGTGGCGATTTTCGTCAGCCAATCGGGCGAAACCGCCGATACGCTGGCCGCGCTGCGCTATGCTCGCGACAAGGCCCAGCAAATCGTCGCCGTGGTGAATGTGGCCGAAAGCACGATTGCGCGGGAAAGTGATCTTGTGTTGCCGATCATGGCGGGGCCGGAAATTGGCGTGGCCTCGACCAAGGCATTTACCTGTCAGTTGACCACTTTGGCGCTGCTGGTGTTGAAAGCCGCGCAGCAAAAGGGCCG
>JANOMH010000373.1:0-6965 GCA_031420215.1 Rhodobacterales bacterium
TTTCGGCAGAGATCATGAAGGTTTCAACAAATGGATAGGCGTCGTTCATGTCCTTGGTCAGGGCGAGCAACCCTTCGGCCTTGACCCGGTCAATCTTGTTGATCGCCAGCGCCACCGGGGCCTTGCCCACACGGTCGGCCAGCGTTTCCAGAATGGTCTTGACCCCTTCGGTCATGCCGCGCTGGGCCTCGATCAGCAATACCACGACATCGGCATCCGCAGCCCCACCCCAGGCGGCGGCGACCATTGCGCGGTCCAGGCGGCGGCGGGGTTTGAACAGGCCGGGGGTGTCGACGAACACGATCTGTGCCAGACCCTCCATTGCTACGCCCCTGATCCGGGCGCGGGTGGTCTGCACCTTGTGGGTAACGATAGAGACTTTGGCACCGACCATCCGGTTCAGCAGGGTGGATTTACCCGCATTGGGTTCACCAATCAGGGCGGCAAAGCCTGCTTTTTGTCCGGTGGTCAGACCGGCGGCCTGTTCAGTCTCAGTCATCCACTTACCTTTTGCAATAATGCAGCCGCAGCCGCCTGTTCGGCCTGTCGCTTTGACCCGGCCACAGCCTGTTCCATCGGACCCGAGGCCAAACGGACCTCGATCGTGAATAACGGCTGATGATCCGGCCCCTCGCGGGCCACTTCTACATATTCGGGCGGGGCTTCACCCCTTGCCTGCGCCCATTCCTGCAACGCAGTCTTGGCGTCGCGGGCGTCGTCATCGACCTGCCCGATCCGGGTGGCCCACAGCCGTACTACCACAGCGCGGGCCGCATCGAAACCGGCATCCATATAGACGGCGGCAATCACCGCCTCCATCGCGTCGGCAAGCAGCGCCTCTTTGCGGCGACCGCCTGACTGCATCTCGGACCGACCGAGTTTCAGGACCGCCCCCAGATCAATCGCGCGGGCGACATCGGCACAGGTTTCGCGGCGGACAAGGGCGTTGTAGCGGGGAGCTATCAGCCCTTCAGCGGCGTGGGGGTCGGCCTGCAACAGGGCCTCGGCCATCACCAGCCCCAGCACCCGGTCACCCAGAAATTCGAGCCGCTGATTATCGTCGCGGTGGGGCGACGACATCGACCCATGGGTGACGGCCCGCACCAGCAGGGCAGGCGAGGTAAAGCTATGGCCAAGCCGGGCGCAGAACGCCGCAAGCTCTGCCGATAGCCTCATTCGACGGCCTTCAGGTACCGGTCCGACCGCCAGGTCCAGAACGCCAGCATCGAGGTGCCCGCAGAGGAGAACATGATCCGGTCAGCCCTGCCCACGATATCCTCGAGCGGGACAAAACCCACACCGCGCGCGGTTTGCGGGAACCGGCTGTCGGTGGAATTGTCGCGGTTGTCGCCCATAAAGAAATAGAACCCGGCAGGCACGGTATATACGCCGGTATTGTCGGCATCGAATGAACCGTCAGCGGGGGCCTGATTGCTGTCGATATTCAGCACGTCATGTTCAACGCCATTGGGTAGGGTTTCGCGCAACCGGGAACTGGTGCAATCCCCGCCAATCCCGACAGTGCCATTTTCGCAGCGGGGCATTTGCTGCTGTGGGCCCTGGGGTTCCATCACTTCGTGAAACGTGCCGGCATCGACCTGGGGGGCGGCTACGTCATTGATATACAGAATGCCCTGTTGCACCTGAATCCGGTCGCCCGGCAGGCCGATCAGCCGCTTGATGAAATCAGCGCCGGTGACCGGATGGCGAAACACCACGACATCGCCGCGCTGTGGATCAGAGCCCAGGAACCGGCTTTCGGACCCTTTGAACACGCCGCAGAAATCCTCGGCACTGATATCGATCCCAAGGGCGGCAATGCGGATCGACGGGCAGGAGGCATAGGAATAGCCGTAAGCCATCTTGTTCACGAACAGGAAATCACCGATCAGCAGCGTGTCTTTCATCGACCCCGACGGAATCCAGAACGGCTGGAAAAACAGGGTCCGGAACACCCCTGCAATCAGCAGGGCATAGACCACAGTCTTGACCGTTTCAAAGATACCGTTCCCAACACTTGTCTTTTCAGCCATCGACCTGTTTCCCTTGAGCCATCCGCCGCTACATGGTCGGGCGGCGGGGCCGAGTCAAGCCAAAGGCCGCGCCTCGATCACCACAAAGGCTTGAGCCCAAGGGTGATCGTCGGTCAGCGTCACATGAATGATCGCCTCAAATCCCGGCGGGGTCATGCTGTCCAGCCGTTCCTTGGCCCAGCCGGTCACATGCATGACAGGCTGGCCGGTGCGCAGGTTGCTGACCGCCATATCCTTCCACGAAATCCCCATCCGCAGCCCGGTTCCAAGTGCCTTGGAACAGGCCTCTTTCGCCGCCCAGCGTTTGGCATAGGTGGCGGCAATCCCGCGCGGGCGGGAATTGGCCTTGCGCTGTTCGCGTTCGGTGAACACCCGTTGCAGGAAACGGTCGCCAAACCGGGCGAGGGTGCCTTCGATCCGTTGGATGTTGCACAGGTCAGTGCCGATGCCAAGGATCATGGGACGGGGGTCCAAGGCCAAGAATTTTGCTCCAAAATTCTTGACAAATTTTTCGTTGAAAAAATTTGCTGCAACGTCACCCCCGCGCCCCATCCATCAACCGGCGCATTTCGGTCATCGCGGGCCCGATCCCCCGGAATATCGCCTCGCCGATCAGGAAATGGCCGATGTTCAACTCCATCAGTTGCGGGATCGCGGCGACCGGGCCGACGGTGTCATAGGTCAGGCCGTGGCCTGCATGGACTTCCAGCCCCAGATCATGCGCGAAAACGGCCATGTCCTGCAGCCGGATCAGTTCGGCATCGCGGGCGGCTAATTGGCCCTCGGCGCCGCGCCCACCGGCGCGCCACTCGGAATCTGCGTCACAATAGGCCCCGGTATGCAGTTCGATCACCTGCGCGCCGATCCGGTGCGCGGCCTCGATCTGACGCTGATCAGCGGCGATGAAAATCGACACGCGACAACCGGCATCGCGCAAGGGGGCGATGAAATGGGCGAGCGCGTTTTCCTCACGCGCCACCTCAAGCCCACCCTCGGTCGTCCGCTCTTCGCGTTTTTCCGGCACGATGCAGACGGCGTGGGGCCGGTGGCGCAGGGCAATCGCCTGCATTTCCGGGGTGGCAGCCATTTCAAAGTTCAAAGGAATGCGCAGCCCCGCCATCAGCCCGTCGATATCGGCGTCGGTGATATGGCGGCGATCCTCGCGCAGATGGGCGGTAATGCCATCCGCGCCATACTCTTGCGCCATGATGCCCGCACGGACAGGGTCGGGGTAGGCCGACCCGCGCGCGTTACGCACCGTGGCCACATGGTCGATATTCACGCCCAACCTTAATTTGCGCATCGCTTACTCCGGCCTTTTCTTTAGCATTTCCAGCTTGTCGCGCAACGCCTTGCGCCGCCCATCTTGATAAGCGCGGACCAGGGGGACGGTCAAGAAATAGACCAGCGTTGCGACAATGATGCCGGGGATGACGCAGCCGATCAGGTAGGGAATGAACACCTCGTGGTTGAACACAGCCAGCCGGTCCCATTCGGCATGTTCAGGGGTGAACAGTGCCTTGAGGTTGTGCCACAGATCGGAGGTGGCCCCGCCAAACAATCCGGGCAGCGCCTCGATCAGGCGGTCCTTTGGGCGGTGGCCGAGCAGGACATAGCCGGTGTGCAGACTGGCCGCCGATATCGGCACCAGCGTCAGCGGATTGCCAAACCAGGTGCCGATCACCGCAGCAAGGTAATTGCCGCGCAATGGTTTGGCCAGCGCAAGCGCCACGACAAAGTGAATCCCGAAGAACGGGGTAAAGCTGGCGAAAACCCCGGTCCAGACCCCACGCCCGATCTTTTCGGGCGTGTCGGGCAGGCGGCGAATGCGGTGTTTGACATATTCAAACGCCCGTTTCCAGCCACCGCGCGGATAAACCGCCTCGGTCAGCAAGGCCCCCAGAGATCGCCGGACTCTGCGTTTGAAAACCACGCCCCGTGCCCCTTACAACCGCGCCGACAGCATGGTGCCCTGTTTCGGGTCTCGCTTGCGCGAGATCGACGAGACATTGCTTTCCGCCTCTAGCGCGGTCATGACCCGATGCAGATGTTCCGCATCGCGCAGATCGACATCCACCAGCAGCCGGTAGTAATCTGGTTTGCGGTCGGTAAAGATTAGGTCCGAGATATTGGCCGACTGCTCGCCGATCAGGGTGCAAAGCCGCCCCAACACGCCTGCATCATTGGTGATGGTCAGATCCAGCGTGACAGTATTGACCGGCTTATGCGTGCCGCCCTGCCATTGCAGATCGATCCAGCGGTCGGGCTGTTCTTCGTATTCCACTAGGGCCGGGCAATCGATGGCATGGACCACAACCCCTTGCCCGCGAAAGGTTATCCCGACAATCCGTTCGCCCGGCACCGGCTGACAACATTTCGCCCGACGGTGCGTGGTATCGGCGGAAAGGCCGACGACAGCACGCCCCTCTTCGACCTCGTCGCCCGGTTTTTGTGCCAGATCGGGATAGATCGCTTTGACCACTTCGCGGCTGGTCAATTCGGCACTGCCCAGCCGGGCCAGCATCTCATCCACCTCATCAATCCCCAACCCCTTGGCGGCAGTGCGCAGGGCCTTGTCGGTGGATTTCTTGCCGATATTTTCAAACGCGACGCGGGCCAGTTCGGTGCCCAGCTTGATAAACCGATCCCGGTCCTCCTCGCGCAAGGACCGCCGGATCGCGGTTTTGGCGCGGCCTGTCACGGCAATATCAATCCAGGTTGCCTGCGGCGTCTGCCCCTCGGCGGTGATGATCTCGATCGACTGGCCGTTTTTCAGCCGGGTCCACAGCGGCACGCGCAAGCCATCCACCTTGGCCCCCACACAAGCCGACCCGATGCGCGTATGGATCGCATAGGCAAAGTCGATGGGCGTGGCGCCGCGCGGCAATTTGATCACATCCCCCTTGGGCGAAAAGCAGAATACCTGATCCTGATACATCTCTAACTTGACAGCTTCGAGAAACTCGTCGTGATCATGGTCTTCGTCGAACTGGTCGGTCAGCGCGGAAATCCAGCGCACCGGATCGACGGCGAAACGGTTCTCGACCCGGACCCCGTTGCGATAGGACCAGTGCGCCGCAACCCCGGCCTCGGCCACCTCATGCATCTCGCGGGTGCGGATCTGCACTTCGACCCGCTTGCCGTCGCGGCCTGACACGGTGGTGTGGATCGAGCGATAGCCATTTGATTTGGGCTGGCTGATGTAATCCTTGAACCGGCCCGGCACGGCGCGCCAGCGTTGGTGGATGGCACCCAGCGTGCGGTAACAGTCGGCTTCCGACCCGGTGATGATCCGAAACCCATAGATATCGGACAGCCGCGAAAAGCCCTGGTCCTTTTCCTGCATCTTGCGCCAGATCGAATAGGGTTTCTTGGCGCGGCCAAACACCTCGGCCTCGATCCCGGCCTTGTCCAGTTCGGCCCGCATGTCGGTGGTGATTTTCTGAATCACATCGCCGGTTTCGCGCTGCAGGGTGATGAACCGGCGGATGATGGAATTGCGCCCCTCGGAATTGAGCACCCGAAACGCCATATCCTCCAGCTCGTCTCGCATCCATTGCATGCCCATGCGACCGGCCAGGGGGGCATAGATGTCCATGGTTTCGCGGGCCTTTTGCGCCTGCTTTTCGGGGCGCATCGACTTGATGGTGCGCATGTTGTGCAGGCGGTCGGCCAGCTTGACCAAGGTCACGCGCAGATCGCGCGAGGTGGCCATGAACAGCTTGCGAAAGTTCTCGGCCTGTTTGGTTTCTTTCGAATTCAGCTGCAGATTGGTCAGCTTGGTCACGCCATCGACCAGATCGGCAATCTCGCGGCCAAACTGCTTTTCCACCTCGGCAAAACTGGCCTTGGTGTCCTCGATGGTGTCGTGCAGCAGGGCGGTGATGATCGTGGCATCATCCATTTGCTGTTCGGCCAGGATCATGGCGACGGCCACCGGATGGGTGAAATAGGGCTCGCCGGACTGGCGAAACTGCCCGTCGTGCATCGCCTGACCAAAGCCAAAGGCGGCGCGGATCAGCACCTGATTGCTGCGGGGGTTGTAGGTCAGGACCAGCGCGAGAAGATCTTCAGCGGTCGTCATCTGGTCCCGTGCCTGTTCATCATAGGCCGGAAATTCGGCCTAGCGTTGTCCCTGAGCTTCCATCAACTCGCGCAGCAGTCGTTCTTCTGACATGTCATCATGGACAGGTTTGTCGACTTCGGCACCCATGAGCAACGCCATATTGTCGTCTTCGGCCTCGTCCACTTCGATCTGGGTCTGGTTCGCCTCGATCATCCGCTCGCGCAGGTCATCGGCCAGCTGGGTTTCCTCGGCAATTTCGCGCAAGGACACAACCGGGTTTTTGTCATTGTCGCGGGGCACGGTCAGGGGCGAGCCTGCGGTGATTTCGCGGGCGCGGTGAGCGGCCAGCATGACAAGCTCAAAACGGTTCGGAACCTTGTCGACGCAATCTTCTACGGTCACACGGGCCATCGGGCACTCCCATTCGGTTGGGCTAAAGCGGGCATCAAACCCCGCTTGGAAGTGGTCTATCTAAGGGCAGAGAAACCGATTGACAAGCGGAATAAGGGCCGAATGCATCAGTCTAAAGGCACAACTTCGGCCAAGTCAGCAGCACTGCAGGCGTCGCGCATCTGGGTCACGGTCAGCCCCAGAATCGGATGAACCCAGTCCGGGGCGACATCGGCCAAAGGCACCAGCACAAAGGCCCGGTCCTGCAAGCGTGGATGTGGCAGGATCAACTCGTCCGGGGCGCGCATCTTTTGCAAATCTGTGGGCAAGGCGCGCCAGTCGGCATGGGTTGCAGGGTCAGGCAAGATCAGATCATCCAAAGCCACCAGATCAAGGTCAAGCGTGCGCATTCCCCAGCGTTGCACCCGTTCACGGCCAAATTCGGTTTCAATCAGATGCAAAGCGGCCAACAGGGC
>JANOMH010000374.1:0-2738 GCA_031420215.1 Rhodobacterales bacterium
TGGCCGATCCGCCGCGGTCCACCGCCAGTCAGGAACTTTCGATCTATTACCGCCGCCTGCAAAACGACCTGCTGGCGCAGGATCTGATGCGCGGCGATGGGGGTGGGGTGGACACGCCCTTTACCGATGAAATGCTGCTGCGCAACTTCCTGCGCATCGCGATGTATGACGAATATGCGCCCGGCGGTGGCACCCAAACCGCACAGGCCACGGCCGGCCTGTTGCGACGCTGGGATATTCCGATCGGAATGAATATCGAGTTTGGCCCGACCGTGCCAGCCGCCCAGCGGGTCCGCGATACAGCCAGCATCGGCGCCTATGCCGCCCGGCTGTCGCGGTTGACTGGCGTGCCGATCCGGCAAAACGCGATCAATGCCAATTATACCGTCATGATCCTGAACGAAGATGACCGCCCCGGTTTCGAAGGCCGGTTGCGCAGCCTGATCCCGGGAATCGAGCCTTCGACCGTCCGCACTTTTCTGAACCTGCCGCGCGATCTGCTCTGCATCGTGATCTCTGTCTCCGAAAACAACGCCCCCACCTATGCCCGCGCCGTGGTTCTGATCCGGGGCGAGCACCCTGATGTGATGCGTCTGACCTGCATCCACGAAGAACTGGCCCAAGGCATGGGCCTGCCCAATGACAGCCCGCAGGCCCGCCCGTCGATCTTTAACGACGACGACGAGTTTGGCCTGCTGACCACGCATGATGAATATCTGCTGCGGATGCTCTATGATCCACGCCTGACGCCGGGGATGACAGCGGCACAGGCAGAGCCTATCGTGCGGGTGATTGCCAGCGAGCTGGTGGGGGGCGGGGCGTAGGTGATGGAAGCACTCCTTAACCCCGAGACGTTTGAATTCTTTGCGAAATATATTCTGGCAGGTTTCGTTTTCCTTTCGGCCCGCGCATCGCTGGTTAGCGGTGAAAAGCCCCGGCCAAACGAGACGATCCTCGAATCTGTGATCCTCAGTCTTTTGAATCATCTTGTCTGGCGGTTTGGAACAAGCTGGATCTTTGGCGCATTTTCCGTCTGGCCGACCGAAGTCATTCTTGTCATCGAAGTGGTCGTGCAGCCCTATCTGTTAGGACTATGCGTTGGTTGGGCCGTCCAGGCCGACAAATTACCGGCAGGGCTTCGTCGAATGGTGATGCCATTCCTGCGCCCGGCAAACGATTCCTTTGACCATGGACTTGAACAAATCCAGCGCCGCGCCTTCGTAATTGTCACTTACATCGACGGACATGTGGTTTATGGTTTGTTTGGCAGGCGATCATTGTCGAGCAAAGATCAGGACCGTGGCGGGCTCTATCTGGAAAGGCTCTTTCAGGTTGGCAATGATGGAAACTGGATTGATGCACACCCACCACGCAGCGGGTGGATTTCAATGGTGAACGTTCGATCGGTCGAGTTCTTAGAAACAGGAGGAACACATGACCAAGGTAATCTATGAAGGCTATCGGATTGGCGAGAATGGCGGCGAACATTGGGTCGGGACCGTCAAGAAACGCACCGATGCCGACAAGCTTCCCAAGCAACTGGTCGAAGATGACGGGACCGCAATGACGCTCCCGAAAGCGACTTCTGTTATCCAATCGCCTTCCACAAAGAAATAGGACCACACCCATGGGCATTTTCGACTTCCTCGCCGGCCAGTTCATCGACGTTATCCACTGGACCGACGACACCCGCGACACGATGGTCTGGCGGTTCGAGCGTGAGGGCCACGAGATCAAGATGGGCGCCAAGCTGACTGTGCGCGAAGGGCAAGTGGGCGTCTTCGTTCACGAAGGCCAGCTGGCCGACGTGTTCACGCCGGGCCTGTATGAATTGCAGACCAACAACATGCCGATCATGACCAGCCTGCAGCACTGGGATCACGGCTTCAAATCGCCCTTCAAGTCCGAGATTTACTTCATCTCGACCACAAGGTTCAACGATAACAAATGGGGCACCAAGAACCCGATCATGTGCCGCGATCCGGAATTTGGCCCGGTGCGCCTGCGGGCCTTTGGCACCTATTCGATGCGCGTCGCCGATGCGGCCCTGTTCATGAAGGAAATCGTCGGCACCGATGGCGAATTCACCGCCGATGAAATCTCCATGCAGATCCGCAATATCGTGGTGCAGGAAGTCAGCCGGGTGCTGGCCTCCTCCGGTATCCCGGTGCTGGATATGGCGGCCAATACCGCCGACCTGAGCAAGATCATCACCACCGCCATTGCCCCTACAATCACCGGCTATGGCATTGCGATCCCGGAATTCTACATCGAGAACATCTCGCTGCCGGAAGAAGTGGAAAAGGTGCTGGACAAGCGCACTTCAGTCGGGCTGGCCGGGGACTTGCACAAATATGCGCAATTCAGTGCGGCCGAGGCGATGACAACCGCTGCCGCCAATCCGGGCGCTGCCGGGGCCGGGATGGGCATGGGGATCGGCATGGTCATGGGGCAAGCCGGGCCCTGGGGGCAAATGGCCAACCCTGCACCGCAGGCCGCCCCACCGCCGCCGCCGCCGTCCGAGGCCGCATGGCACATCGCGGCCAATGGGGCCACGACCGGGCCATTCGGGGCCTCGACCCTGCCGGCCATGCTGGCCAATGGCGCGATGACCCGCGACACGCTGGTCTGGACCGCAGGTCAGGACGGTTGGAAAAAAGCGGGTGAAGTGCTGCCCGCCCTGTTCGCCGCCGTGCCACCGCCGCCACCACCACCGGGCATGTGAACCTTGTCCAAAC
>JANOMH010000375.1:0-2658 GCA_031420215.1 Rhodobacterales bacterium
CCGCGCGACGGGCGCTTCATCGAAAAGCTGGGCACTTATGCGCCGATGCTGCCCAAGGATTCCGAGGACCGGATCAAGATGGATCTCGACAAGGTCAAGGCTTGGCTGGCCAAAGGCGCGCAGCCGACCGACCGCGTCGCCCGGATGCTGGAAGCCGCTGGTTTGATTGAGAAAAAAGTCCGCGCCAACCCGCTGAAAGGCGAAGCTGGCAAAGCCACCAAAGCCCGCGTTGAAAAGCATGCAGCCCGCGCAGCAGCCGCTGCAGCGCCAGTTGAAGCTGTCGAATAAGCCTGCCCAAAACCGCCCGGACTGTCACGGTCCGGGCGGGCCACCCACTTGACTCCAAAGGCTTTATCATGACTGACCGGGTCATCGTCGGCACCTTTGCAGGGGCCTTTGGCGTGCATGGGGAAACCCGGCTGAAATCGTTCTGCGCCGACCCCGCCGATATCGCGCAATATACCCCGCTGTATACCGAAGATGGCCGTTCGTTTCCGGTCATCGTGCTGATCGGACAAGCCGCGAACGGCTTTATCGCCCGGGTCGAAGGGGTCCGAACGAAAGAAGATGCCGACGCCCTGAAAGGCGTGTCGCTTTACGCCGACCGGGCGCGCCTGCCGCATCTGCCCGACGACGAATATTACCATGCCGATCTGATTGGGCTGGCGGTGCATGACACTGGCGGAAAATTGCTGGGCACCGTGAAAACCGTGTTAAATCATGGGGCTGGAGACCTTTTGGACATCCAGTTGGCGGGCAGTTCAGACACCGTTCTGCTGCCCTTCACCCTCGCCGCCGTCCCCACCGTTGATCTGAAAGCGGGCCGGATCGTGGCCGACCCGCCGGAAGGGTTATTTTGACCACCACGCCCAAATCGCTGGGGCGCAAGTCGATCCGCCCGACGTTGAAGCCGCGTGAATTGATCACTGACACACCGGAACTGGCGGGCGCTTGGTCGGCCCAGGTCATCACCTTGTTTCCACAAGCTTTTCCCGGTGTTCTGGGCGAAAGTCTGACCGGCAAAGCGCTGGCCGAGGGCCTGTGGCAATTGCACCCGATCGACCTGCGCCGGCATGGCGAGGGCAAGCATCTGAACGTGGACGACACGCCCGCTGGTGGTGGCGCAGGCATGGTTCTGCGCGCCGATGTGCTGGCCAAGGCGCTAGCGCAGGCCAAGGCGCAGGCGCGCGGTGTTACCCCCATTTTATACCTGTCTCCCCGTGGCAAACGCATCGACCAGGCCATGGTGCGCCATCTGTCGCAAACTGACGGTGTCATCCTGATTTGTGGGCGATTTGAAGGGGTTGACGAGCGTCTGATCGAACACTTCGGGATCACCGAGGTTAGCCTTGGCGACTTTATCCTGACAGGCGGAGAGATCGCCGCAATGGCCTTGATTGATGCCACTGTCCGGCTTATACCCCGCGTGCTTGGGAATCAGTCATCCACCGAGGAGGAATCCTTTTCGGACGGATTGCTGGAACACCCGCAATATACGAAGCCTGCCGTTTGGGAAGGGCGTGCGATCCCCGAAGTTCTTCTGTCGGGGCACCACGCAAAGATAACTTCCTGGCGCAAGGCCATGGCCGCAAGGCTGACCAAAACACGCCGACCTGACCTTTGGCGGGCATACTGTGCGCAGCACGGCTTGGACCCGGATGAAGACGCAAAGCTATCGGGTGGCACAGGTTCTGTGGATAAACTGCAGACGTAGCATAAGGAGCGTCAGATGGATCTGATCGCAATCATCGAGGCGGAACAAATCGCCGCACTCGGGAAGGTCATTCCCGATTTCAAGGCCGGCGACACGTTGCGCGTTGGCTACAAAGTGACCGAAGGCACGCGCAGCCGCGTCCAGAACTATGAAGGCGTCTGCATCAGCCGCAAGCATGGGTCGGGCATCGCCGCGTCCTTTACCGTCCGCAAGATTTCGTTTGGCGAAGGCGTGGAACGTGTGTTCCCGCTGTATTCGACCAATATCGCCGAGATCACCGTGGTCCGTCGCGGCAAAGTCCGTCGCGCCAAGCTGTATTATCTGCGCGATCGTCGCGGTAAATCGGCCCGGATCGTCGAACAGGCGAATTACAAAGCCAAAGACAGCGCATAGGGAGTTGAAAATATGAAAGCTGACATTCACCCCGACTACCACATGATCAACGTCAAGATGACTGACGGCACCATGCTGGTGATGAAATCGACCTGGGGCAAGGAAGGCGACCAACTCGCGCTGGAAATTGACCCCACCGTGCACCCCGCATGGACCGGCGGCGGCACCCGTCTGCTGGACACCGGCGGCCGCGTGACCAAGTTCAAGAACAAATACGCAGGGCTGGGGTTCTAAGGAACCTTTGCCGCGAGGCAATGAAAAAACGCCGTCCCAGTGTTGGGGCGGCGTTTTTGCTTGGGCAGCTCAGGTCAGGTGACGGTTACATCACCTGACCGAAAAGGGGTTTACGCAGCCCGGCGCGGCGGGCGGCTATTGCTTGCGGCCGGTCGGCCACGAGCGGCACCAGCGGGCTTTGACCCGGTGTTCGCCGGGGCCCCGCCACCAGCGCCAAAGCGCCGGCGTTGTCCGGAATTGGCCTGCTTGCGTGGCGCATCTTCGCCTTCCCACGGCGCACCGGAAGCTACTGGAATCGTGGCCTTCATCGCCTTTTG
>JANOMH010000376.1:0-1830 GCA_031420215.1 Rhodobacterales bacterium
GACGTTCGATATGTGAAAGCCGTCGACATCCTTGGCCGGGTCAATCGTGTTGATGATCAGGTCGGAATCCAGATGCGCAGGCAGGGGTAACTGCACCAAAATGCCGTGAACTTTCGGATCAGCATTCAGCGCACGGACCACAGCCAGCAACACGGCTTCGGAGGTCTCCGCCGACAGCTTATGTTCGAAAGATGACATTCCGACCTCGACGGTTTGCTTGCCCTTGGCCCGCACATAGACCTGTGATGCCGGGTCCTCGCCGACCAGAACCACGGCCAGACCGGGCACCACGCCCGCCTCTTCCTTGATCCGGGCTACATGGGCGGCCACCTTGGCCCGCACTGTGGCAGCAAAGGCTTTGCCGTCGATTACATGAGCCAATTTTGAGTCGGGCATTCATTCGTCCTTTCGCAGACTATCGGGGCCCGGGCGGCCTTGTTTGCACCCACCGGGTCTGTGTCAAAGTGGTCAAGTTCAGCCCGGATTTCATCCACAATCCCCGCTTTGGTTTTGCCCAACTCACCAGCAGGCATCACCAAACCGGGCGCTGCGGCAAATCAGAACAGCCCTTCGATCTGACCCGCCGCATTCAGCCGGATCGTCTCGGCCGACGGCACCCGTGGCAGGCCCGGCATGGTCATGATCTCGCCGCAGATCACCACGACGAACCCCGCCCCTGCGGACAGGCGCACTTCGCGTATTGGCACCGAATGGCCCGTGGGCGCACCGCGTTGGGTCGGGTCGGTGGTAAAGGAATACTGCGTCTTGGCCATGCAGATCGGCAGATGGCCGTAGCCCTGCTGTTCCCAGACATGCAGCTGATCGCGGACGGATTTATCGGCCAGCACCTCATCCGCATGATAAATCCGCTTGGCGATGGTCTCAATTTTCTGAAACAACGGCATCTCGTCGGGATACAGGACGGAAAACTGCGCCGCGCCGCTTTCGGCCAATTGCACCACTTTGCGGGCCAGATCCTCGATCCCGGCTGACCCGAGTGCCCAATGCTTGCACAGGATCGCCTCGGACCCTTGGGCCGCGACATAATCCTTGACCGCCTGAATTTCGGCATCCGTATCGCTGACGAAATGGTTAATGGCGACCACGGCAGGCACGCCGAAGCCCTTGATATTACTGATATGGCGACCCAGATTGGCACAGCCCTTTTTCACCGCATCAACGTTTTCCACGCCCAGATCTGCCTTGGCCACGCCGCCGTTCATCTTCATCGCGCGGACCGTGGCCACGATCACCACTGCATCCGGCGCGATCCCGGCCTTGCGGCATTTGATGTTCATGAATTTTTCGGCACCCAGATCGGCCCCGAACCCGGCTTCTGTCACCACATAATCCGCGATTTTCATCGCCGTCGTCGTGGCCGTGACCGAGTTGCAGCCATGCGCGATATTGGCGAAGGGGCCGCCATGCACAAAGGCCGGGTTGTTTTCCAGCGTCTGCACCAGATTGGGCTGCATCGCGTCCTTGAGCAGCACAGTCATCGCCCCGTCCGCCTTGATATCACGGCAGAAAACCGGGCTTTTGTCGCGCCGGTAGGCGACGATCATATCGCCCAGCCGCTTTTCCAGATCCTGCAGGTTGCGCGCCAGACAGAGGATCGCCATCACTTCGGAGGCCACAGTAATATCAAACCCGGTCTCGCGCGGGAACCCGTTGGCGACCCCACCCAATGACGCGGTGATCTGCCGCAACGCCCGGTCGTTCATGTCCAGCACACGCCGCCAGACGACACGGCGGATGTCAATCTCCAGCGCATTGCCCCAATAGATATGGTTGTCGATCATCGCGGATAACAAATTATGCGCCGACGTG
>JANOMH010000377.1:0-2907 GCA_031420215.1 Rhodobacterales bacterium
GCATCCCCTTTGGCATTTATCAGATCTCAGAAACCGAAATTGGCAACCATTTCAGCGTCAGCCGCACCGTCACGCGCGAGGCCTTAGCCCGCCTGCATGACCGGGGGGTCATCGCCAAGGATCGCGCGTCACATTGGGTCGCGGGGCCCTTGTCAGCGCGGATGCTGGACGAGGCGCATGATATCCGCCGCCTGCTGGAACCGGCGGCGATTGCGGCGGCGAGCCCACTGCTCGACCGCGCCCGGATCGGCACCATGGCCCAGCGCGTCGCCCGCGCTTTGGCCGCCTCTGCCCCCCTGCCCCCCGAACTGGTTGACGATCTTGAGGCTGATCTGCACGAACGTTGCCTTGCCCCCCTGCGTAACCGCAAGCTGGCGCAGGCCGTCGGGCAGGTGCAGTTGGGCCGGGTGGTGAACCGGCTGTTCGACACATATATTGGCCAGCATGATGAAACCGCGATGCTGCGCGAACATCAGCTGGTGCTGAACCATCTGGCTCTTGGCGATGCGGCCGGCGCAGGCGAGACCCTGCGCTTTCATCTGGATGCGGGACACCTGCGGACGCGCGACAGGCTCAAGGTCTTGTCGGTGTTTTCGGAACCCGCAATCGCCCCCTATCTGACCCGGATCAGCTGAATGCCACGCGGCAAACCCGACCGGCCCCGCCTGCGGATCATCGGCCGCAGCGAGCTTGTCACTGCCCCGATCCGGGACCAGGCGCAGGCCGATCTGGATATTGATCTGGAATTCGAGCTGATCGATTCCATCGAAGGGTTGCAGCGGGTCGTCACCAGGCCCGGCAGTTTTGATGTGTATCATCAATGGCATACGGTCGATCTGATCTGGACAGCCCGCTGCATTCAGGCAATTGATCTGGCCCGCCTGACCCATGGCGCCGAAATCACCGCTGCCGCCCATGCCCGCTCAGGCCCCAGTCGGATCATCGACACTGTATTTGACAAGTTGTTCGTGCAGCCAGACGGGCGGCTGGACCGCATCCCCACAGGCCAGTTGTCGATGTTGCCGTTGCTGCACGGCGTTGACAGTTTCGCTTATTCCCCCAGTATCTGCGCCACGTTAGCCACGGACGAGCCCGAAAGCTGGGGCTGGATGCTGGACAAGCGGTGGGAGGGGCGGGTGGCCACGATATCTGACCCGGTTCTGGGGATGATCGAAGCTGCGCTGGCGGTCGAGGCCCAGCGCAGCCAAAGCTTTGGCAATATCGGCAATCTGACCATTGAAGAAGTCGACGAGGTTGCCGATATCCTGCTGCACAAGAAAAAGATCGGCCATTACAAAGGGACGTGGAACAGCTTTGAGGAGTCTGCACGGCTGATGCAACGTGGCGGGGTGGTGATTCAAACGATGTTTTCCCCCGGCGCTGCCCGGTTGCGCAGTCTTGGCGTGCCCTTGGTGGTGTCGGTCCCGGTTGAAGGGTGTCGCGGCTGGCATGCCGATCTGTGCCTGTCGGCCGCGACCGAAGGCGCTGCACTTGATGCCGCCTATGCCTATCTGAACTGGTGGCAAAACGGCTGGGCATTGGCCAGTGTCGCAAGGCAGGGTTATTACGCGACTTTTCCGGGCCGGATCAGGGAACATCTGGACGCTGCCGAATGGGATTACTGGTATCTCGGACTGCCCGCTGAACGGGTTCTGGCCGATCCTTATGGTGCCCCGTCGGTGCCCGAGGGTCATCGCCGCGAAGGTGGGTCGCACCGCGAACGGATGAGCCGGACCCGGGTCTGGAACACGTTCATGGACGAGCACACCCATGTGGTGCGGCGCTGGCGCGAATTTTTGGCCGCCTGACGGGCGCTCGTCCGCCTGACGGGCGACCTCGCTCAGCTTCGGCGCGCGATTGTTGCGGTCTGGTCGACCTGCCCGCCCGCAATCACCACACCGAAGTCCCGCAACGCCGTGCTGGTCGGGATCAGCCCATCCATGACATCCGCCAGCACTGCTTGCGGATCGCGCCGGAATGGATCGCCATATCCACCCCCGCAAGGCCCGGTCGAGATCAGCCGCTCGCCCGCCCGCACCTTGCAATAGGGCACTTTGGAGGGCAGCGGCCGTGCATCGCCATTATGCCCCATCAGGGTCAGCGCCGCGACATGCCCCTCGGACCCGCCCTGAAACCCCCAAGGGGCAAAGGCATGCCCGTCGCCTTCGATTGAGAAGCCGGCGTCGGACAGAAAGGTGAACTCACGGATCGTGCCGATCCCGCCGCGCCATTGGCCAGCCGCCATCCGGTCCTCGCGCAGCTCATACCTGTCCACCCGCAGCGGGATGTGGCTTTCGATATCTTCGACCGGGTTGTTGCGGGTATTGGCATAGAGCGTGTCAACCGCATCCATTCCATCCAGCCCCAGACGGCCACCGTAACTGCCCTCCATGATCTCCATATGCACCCAATGCTGTCCGGCATTCAGGCCGGAAATCGCGACGACTCGCAGGTTGCCGATCCCCGCCGATACTTGCCCCGGCACGGCTTGGGCCAGTGCCTTCATCACCGTATCGGCCAGCTGGTTGCCAGGGCAGAACCGGGCGATGACCGGGGCCGGAAAGATCGGGTTGGCAAGGCAGCCTAACGGCGCAGTGATGGTGATCGGCCGGGTCAGCCCTTCGTTCTGCGGGATGTTGCCGTAGGTGACTGAATCCAGCAGGATCGACCGGATGGTCAGCCAGACGGCGCAATCCACGGTGCCAACAAAGGGCATATTGATCGGCTTGTCGGGCAATTGCGGGGCGGTGCCGGTCAGGTCCACCGCAATCGTATCGCCGCGCACCCGCAAGGTGGCGGTGATCGGCAGGTTGCGCCGGGCAGGGTCCGGATCGTCCAGAAAGCCGTCGATATGAGTGGTGGCGGTGTAATCGCCATCTGGCAGGGCGGCGATGGCGCTGCGCATCA
>JANOMH010000378.1:0-3297 GCA_031420215.1 Rhodobacterales bacterium
GGCCGGACGGTTCCCCGTAACGCATCTGGGCCAGTAGGAACCCGGTAAGTAATTGAGAATGCTTTGGGTAATTGGGGCCCTCCAGCGCGCATCGTGAGCGGGTCCCGGAAGACAGACTGGGGAGGCCGTCGCAATGTCGGCGCAGGATATGACAACCAAGCCTCTGGGCGACGCCTTTCGGGCCAGCATGAGGCTTTGCGTGTCCTCAGTCTCGCTGGTGACGGCCTGTGATGAGGCGGGTGATTGGCATGGCATGGCTGTGACCAGCTCTGGCTCGCTGTCGATGGACCCGCCTTCGATGATGGTGGCGGTCAATCGCAGCGCGTCGATCCATCCGGTGATCATGCGGACCGGGCGGTTCACCCTGAACCAAATGGGCGAGCCGCATCTTGGCCTTTTGGAACGATTTTCCCGCAGTGACATGCGTCATCTGCGCTTTGCAGCCGAGGACTGGAGCAGGGGGGCCGATGGCGGACCGCTGCTGCGCGGGGCGCTTGCGACCCATGTCTGTGCCGTGGCCGAAACCCACGACTTCGGCACCCACACTGTATTCTTTGGGCGGGTCGAAACGGTCGTCCTGACCGAAAATCTGGCGCGCCCGCCTGCGCAGATCATTTGGGTCAACGGCGGGCAGGCCCTGTTTTCGGCACCGCTAACTGTCTGACCCCGGCTGTGCCGGGCCAGAAATCAACGCCCGAAAGGGCAATATGGAACCAAGGGAGGTTATCTTGGAAATCGGACTTTTTCACATGCCGCTGCACCCGACGGACAAACCGTTGGTCGACGTTCTTGCCGAAAACACTGAAAAGATCATCTACGCGGATCAGCTTGGCTATACGGAAACCTGGATTGGCGAGCATTACTCTGCCTCGACCGAGCCGATCACCTCGCCGATGATGTTCATGGCCTCGCTGATCAACCAGACCAAGAACATCCGCTTTGGCACCGGCGTGATCTGCTTGCCCAACCACCATCCGGCACAGGTTGCAGGCCAGGCCGCGCTGTTTGACCATATGACCAAGGGTCGCTTCAACATGGGGATCGGGCCGGGTGGCCTGGCGTCCGATATGGAGCTGTTTGACGTGCTGGATGGTTCGATCCGCGCCGAGAAGTTCGCAGAATCGATCAAGATGATCACCCAGATCTGGTCGCAAGACCCGCCCTATGACATCAAGGGCAAGCATTGGAACATCAAGCTGACCGACAATGTCATCCCGAAACTGGGCGTCGGCTACATGTCCAAACCTTACACCAAACCACATCCGCCGATCTCTCTGTCGTCGATGTCGCCGGACGGCAATTCGGTCGCACATGCGGTCAAGATGGGGTGGAAGCCGATCACCGCCAACTTCTCGCCCGAAAGCACCGTGATCAACCACTGGGGCAAGTATGTCGAAGGCTGCGAAGCCATTGGCAAGAAGCCCGATGGCAAAGACTGGACAGTGGCCCGCAACATCCTGATCGCTGACAGCGATGCACAGGCCGAAGA
The DNA here is from genome assembly GCA_031420215.1 of Rhodobacterales bacterium. GTDB lineage: Bacteria > Pseudomonadota > Alphaproteobacteria > Rhodobacterales > Rhodobacteraceae > JANOMH01. Next base: position 1,490 of record JANOMH010000378.1, read on the forward strand.
CTGGCTGCTGGATCCGGCGGGTTCGGACTTTTACTACTTCGACTATCTGTGGGAAGTGCTGAAGGTGGCGAATTACACCGCCGTCATCAAGCCGATCCCGACAATGGACGACGCGGATGTGACCGTGGAATCCATCGTCAGGGCCTCGGTCATCTATGGGTCGCGCAAGACCGTGATCGACAAACTGATGAGCCTGCGCGAGCGCTCTGGTCCTTGGGGCGTGTTGCTGAAAGCGGCGATGGACGGCTCTGGCAAGAACCGCGAACGCGAACGCCTGACGATGCGTCGTCTGGCCGAAGACGTTCTGCCCGTGATCAACGCAGGCTGAACCAGATGTTGTTTTTGCGGGAGTTGGATATGAAATACGAAAGCATCACCGTTCCGTCGGTGCCAGAAACTGGCGCGACGCAAGAGCGGTCCTATGCGACGATTGCCCTGGCGATCAGGGTCATCGCGTCCGGCGGCATGGTGATTGCCGTCGATGACGACTCGCGCGAGAACGAAGGCGACCTGATCGCATCGGCCTCGACCATCACGCCGGAAATGGTGGCCTTTATGGTGAACCATTCCACCGGCATCCTGTGTGCCGCGATGGACAGCGCAAGGGCCGATGCGCTGCATCTGCCGCCAATGGTGGCACAGAACAACGATCCGCTGGCCACCGCGTTCACCGTCACCTGTGACGCGATGGCCTGCGGCACCGGGGTTTCGGCCAAGGACCGCACGCTGACGTTCCACACGTTGGCGGGCGACATCCCCGATCCCAACGCCCTGCGCCGACCCGGTCACGTGTTTCCGTTGCGCGCCCGTGAAGGCGGGGTTCTGGTGCGCGATGGGCATACCGAGGCGACCTATGATCTGGTGCGGCTGGCCGGGCATGTTCCGGTCGGCGTGCTGTGCGAGATCGTGAATCCGGACGGATCGATGATGTGCGGGGCGCAAATTGATGAGTTCGCCGCCCGGCACGGTCTGCTGAAAATCTCGATCGCCGATCTGATCGGATGGCGGCGCGCGAATGTCGATATGTGATCGATCCGGGGCGAATGACGGATTGGCGGGCCAAACAGTCAACGGCCCGCCGGGAGTCGTCGGCGCGGGACGGGATATTTCTAGGTGATAGACCTGAACTGTCTCAGATGAGACAGTTGTCGCATCAGAAACTGCGCACCTGAAGCATTGGTTCGATGACTGTCTGGCGGCTAGACTGCCAACTTGAGCACGCAAGAGGGCAAGTAAGCTGTCCAGTTGCCCCGGGGGAAAGACCATAGCCGATATCGCAGAACTTTGTCGCGAGGGGGATCCGGATTTTTCCGAGAACTTGCGTATTGCGCTGCGGAAAACTGCGGTCAATGTAGCGCTATTGACCACCCGTGATCGCGCCGGGCAGTATCACGGCCTGGCGGTCACAACCGCAGTGCCATTTGCGACCAATCGCCCCGCAATCATTGTGGCGGTCAAACACAATGCGTCCGCCTATCCGGCAATCCGGGACAGCGGCTATTTCTGCATCAATCAGATTACGTCGGACGAGATTGACCTTCTGGATCGATTTACCCGCAGTGATTTGCGGGCCTCGCGGTTCACTTCGGGGCTGTGGAGGGCAGGGCTGAATGGGCTGCCCTATCTGGAGAGTGCCACCACCTCTTTCTTTTGCGATGTCCAGGGTGGCCATGCCCACGAAGATCAAACCGTGCTAATCGGGCGAATTAACGGTGTGCGGCTGGGCGATGACCCCTGCCGTCGCGAACGCGATCCGTTGATTTGGATCAATGGCAAAGCGGCCAGACTGGCCGGCGGAGAATATGCGT
>JANOMH010000379.1:0-7733 GCA_031420215.1 Rhodobacterales bacterium
ACCCGGATGGAGGATGGGTATGTGATTGCGGATGCAGGGCTGCGGGCCGCATTGCGGGCGGAGCATCCGGCCCTGATGGACCGGGTGCAGATGCGCCAGCGGTTCATGTGCGGGACATTGGGGCAGGACGTGCCGGACAGCTTGCTGCCGCTGGCTGACACCTGCGGAATCGTGGCGCCGTTTTTGCTGGATCCGGGAATGGTGATTTCGTTATGAAGAACAGATGCGGGCGGATTGCGATTTGACACAAAGAGTGAAGTCAGGCTAGCGTGCGCTGCAGGATATTCTCGTGAAGGAGATTTCCATTGTGTTAAAGCGGTTTGGGTTTAATGCGACGCATTCCCCCCGATCTCGCCCCGGCGAAGGCCGGGGTCCCGATGGCTCTCGTCAAAGCATCGTGGCCCCGGCCTTCGCCGGGGCGAGATTGGGCGAGGCGGTGAACGATTCACATTGAAGACAAACCACTTTAAGAGGGGGGGCGATGATGGCAAGCCTGTGGGACAGAGATCAGGCTGCTATCGCAAGCCTGCAAAAGCTGCGTTTCTTCCCACAGGCATTGGTCGGGGGCGAGGGCGTTTATGTGATTGACGAGGCCGGTCGCCGCCTGTTGGACATGGCAGCTGGCTGGGGAGCGGCCAGCCTCGGCTATGGCCACCTTGCAATTCAGGCGGCAGTGGGCCGGGCGTTGGCCAGTCCAGCCGGGGCAAGTATCCTTTCGGCGACGCATCTGGGCGCTGTCGAGCTTGCCGAAACGCTGATCAGCGGTCTGCCAGAGATTGCCCAGGCGCGAGTCTGGTTTGGCCATTCCGGGTCTGATGCGACTGAAACCGCTGTGCGGGTGATTGCAGCCGCCACCGGGCGGCCCCGGATGATCGCGTTTCGCGGCGCCTATCACGGCGGCACGGCAGGCTCGATGGCCATATCAGGGCATGCAGTCCAAATTTATGCGACCCGGGCCGATGGGCTGATCCAGCTGACCTTTCCTGATCCGTATCGACCGACCGAGTCCGTCGATGACATTCTTGCCGGACTGGAGCAGCGCTTTGCCACCGATGCTTTGCCCGACCAGATCGGAGCGCTGTTTCTGGAGCCTGTCCAATCCGATGGTGGGCTGATTGTGCCACCGCCGGGGTTTTTGGCGCGACTGGTGGCGCTGTGTCGGCGGCACGGCATTCTGATCGTGTCAGACGAGGTCAAGGTCGGCTTGGCCCGGTCTGGACTGATGCACTGCTTTCGCCACGAAGGATTTGCACCCGATCTGATCTGCCTTGGCAAGGGACTGGGTGGCGGATTGCCGATCAGCGCCCTTGTCGGCCCTGCGTCAATCATGAACCATGCCACCGCCTTTGCGATGCAGACCTTGCAGGGAAATCCGGCCAGCGTCGCCGCAGCGCAGGCGGTCCTTGCGACGATCGACAGTCAGGATCTGGTCGGAAATGCCGCCCGCATCGGGGCGTTTTTGCAAGATGGGCTGCGCGACTTGCAGCGCAATCACCCGATGATCGGGGATGTTCGCGGCCGCGGCCTGATGATCGGGGTCGAGATGATCAACCCCGATGGCAGCGCGTCGCGGGCGCTGGCGGCGCGGGTTGTCTTTCGCGCATTTGAACTGGGGCTTGTCATTTATTATGTCGGGCAATCCTCGAACGTGCTGGAACTTACCCCGCCTTTGACGCTGACCCTGGACCAAGCGCAGGCCGCTTTGGCGATTCTGGATCAGGCCTGCAGGGATGTGGCAGCGGGGGCTGTTCCTGACTCTGTGGTTTCAGCCTTTGCCGGTTGGTGATGGCGCAGATGCGGGCGAAGGGCTGGCTTTCGTGCCTAAAGAAGATGTTTGCCCGGTCGAACTTGCAGGATGAGCGGCTCAAGCGTAACCGTCTGACTTAAGCCGCCCTGTGAACACAGCTGGCTTGGCCCGGGGACTTGCATGATGCTTGGGCCGCGCACCCACTTGCCCTCGGCTGTCGCTGATATTATCCTGCAGCTGTTCTATGGAGTGTCCCCGCGTGATCATCCGCGCCAACCATCACCGTTCTTGTGGCCCTGTCCCCGCCCTGCGCTTTACTTCGCAGGGCTGATCCGGGACCATTGCTTCTGTCTCTGATCTGCCCTTTTCCGGCAGCCCTTCTGCCCGTTCAGATCCTCCAGAGACCAACATGACCCTTATCACCCTGAAATCCGTCAGCGTCACCTATGCGGATGCGCTCTTTTCCAACCTTGATTTCACCATCAACCCCGGCGACCGGATCGGGCTGGTCGCAGCCAACGGGCGGGGCAAATCCACCCTGTTGCGCTGTCTGGCGGGCGAACAGGACAGCACTACGGGCAGCATTACCCGAAAGCGGGGGCTGCGGGTCGGGCATGTGACACAGGACATCCCGCCTGCCCTTGCCCAAACCCCGCTATACGATGCCGTCCTGAACGCCCTTTCCGTCGATCAGGCCGATCAGGAGAGCTGGCGGGTGGATATCGCCCTGGACGATCTGGAGATTCCGGCAGAGCTGCGCCAAACCCCGTTGGGTGCGCTGTCGGGCGGCTGGCAAAGGTTGGCGATGTTGGCGCGTACATGGGTCACTGAACCCGACCTGTTGCTGATGGACGAGCCGACCAACCACCTCGACCTGTCCCGCATTGGCCAGTTGCAGCGCTGGCTCAAGTCCCTGCCGCGCGAAATGCCGGTGCTGATTGCCAGCCATGACCGGGCGTTTCTGAACGACAGCACAAACCGGACGCTGTTCTTGCGGTCCGAAGGGTCGTCGAGTTTCGCACTGCCTTATGCAAAGGCGCTGATCGCGCTGGAAGAGATTGATGCTGCCACCGAACGGCAGCATGCCAATGACCTGAAGCAAGCCAGCCAACTGCGCAGGCAAGCGGCCAAGCTGAAAAACATCGGCATCAATTCCGGTTCTGACCTGCTGATCACCAAGACCAAACAACTGTCCGACCGGGCTGACAAGATCGAAGAGGCCGCCCGGCCTGCGTTTCAGGACCGCTTTGCCGGGGCGATCAGGCTGGGAAATTCCGGCACCCATGCCAGGGCATTGCTGACCTTTGATCCCACCGATGTGACAACGCCGGACGGGCGCAAGCTATTCCGCACCGGGCCCTTATGGATCACACCGGGCGACCGGGTCGTGGTGCTGGGGGCCAATGGGACCGGCAAATCGACCTTGGTCAATCTGGTCCGTGCAGCACTGGCCGGTCAACCCGGCCCGATCCGCGCCGCCCCATCGGTCAGCGCCGGGATCAGCGATCAGGGCACGACCGAGTTGAACCGCTACCCCACCCCCCGCGCCACAATCTGCACGCCCTTCGACGTCGGCGATCAACGGGCGATCTCGCTTCTGGCCGGGGCCGGGATGACACCAGACATGCAAACAGCCCCCATCGCCGCACTGTCCGGCGGCCAACGCGCCCGGCTGGCGATGCTGGTCCTGCGGCTGACCCAGCCGAACTTTTACCTGCTGGACGAACCGACCAACCATCTGGATATCGCAGGGCAAGAGGCTTTGGAAACCGAACTGACCGCCCATGGCGCCGCCTGCCTGCTGGTCAGCCACGACCGCGATTTCGTCCGGGCGGTGGGAAACCGGTTCTGGCTGATCGAACAGACAAAGGCAGGCGGGCGGCTGGTCGAAGTGGACAGCCCAGAGCCGTTCTTTGCGGCGGCATTGGCGGGTTAACCCAAAAGAGGGCGACCGATCGGCGCTCCCCCCCAAGCGCAACGTTCACCCCCATACGTCGGGCGTGGCTGCACTATCATCGGGCCGGATCAATCCTGATCCGATAGTCCGCCGTCTGCGCCCCTTCGGAAATCGGCGGGGCCCAGGTTACGACGATATAGGCACTGTCGGCCTTCGGCAGATCGAGCAACTGGCGCTGTCTAACCCGTCGGCGGTGATCTGCGCGTCGGCTTGGGTGAAAAACGCCGGATCATACCAGACCGCCCACATGCCCTGTTCATAGACCTGATGCCGGTCTGGTTGAACGTACATCCGCCGCAGGGTCAGGTCATCCGGCGGCGCGGGGCGGGCAGTTGCAGCGCTGAACTGCTCCGCACTAGTGTTTGCCACCTGACAAAAGGTTCCCTGTCTGCCTCCGGTGCGCACACGTTTGCTCGGGCGAAGGCCCTGGGCCGGCTATGCCGGACAGTCCGGACGTTCAGTTCTGCACCCATCTTGCCCGGAATCAAGGCGCTCAGCGCCGCAGGGCAGCGCCCGACCGCCCCCATGGTCGGGCGCTGCCCTCTTTTCATGCTGCGCAAAGACTGCAAAGGACTCCCAGCTTTCATCTGACAGTTTCGCTCAGAGATTTTGCACGCGTGTCGGATACACTGACTCAATGGGAATCTTGTGTCAGGTGGTGAACACTAGTTTATCAATGGCTTCATCGCGGCCGCCCTGGTTGACAGCCACAGCGGCCTGATGCTGGTCTGCGAAATTGAAAAACATGGATTTGACATCGAAATGGCAGGTGCTGCCAATGCCAAAGTCGTCCGCGCCTTGACGACGGCGATGCAAGCCCTGGGACTTGTCGACCAAATCGAAGATATTCCGATCACGCTGCGCCACCAGCTGCATCTGATCCGCCCGCTTGCGGCGAACCCAAGTCTGTTCGTTTGTCTGGCGTTTGACAGCAAAAAGGCAAATCTGAGGGTGGCCCAAATTGCCTTGAAAAATGTCGAAGTGCTGCATGCCCGGTTACCGCACCATTCAACTGTGCAGTTTTCGCCAAAGCGGTCTGCGCCAGTCCCTCCCGTCGCCGCGTGATTGCAGGGCTGCCCAAGCAGGTTGGGCAGCGGCCTGCAGGCATTACTTCTCGGGCAACAACCCGCGCGGGCTGAAGCGCAGGATCAGCAGCAACACCAATCCCATGGTCAACAGCCGCATATGAGCCACAGATTCCAGCAAATGGGTTTTCAGCCAGGAGCCGTCGGTCATTCCGGCGGTCAGGAAATCCATCAGCGACAGGCCAATCGGTTCGACCATGACCCAGAGGAAATAGATCAAAAACGCCCCAAGGACTGACCCGAAATTATTGCCCGACCCGCCGACGATGACCATGACCCAGACCAGAAAAGTAAAACGTAAGGGCTGATAGGTTCCCGGCGTCAACTGCCCGTCAAGTGTCGCCATCATCGCCCCGGCAATGCCACAGACGGCAGAGCCGAGGATGAAGATCTGCAAGTGCCGCCCTTTGACATCCTTGCCCATCGCCTCGGCAGACACTTCATTGTCGCGGATCGCCCGCATCATCCGGCCCCAGGGCGAGTTCAGAGCCTTTTGCGCCAGCCATAGCAGAGCCAGCAGGACAACGGTAAACAACGCGCCATAGATCAATTTGACGGTGATCGTGGACGCTGTAATGACGTCGAAACCGAAGTATGACACCAAGTCCAAAAACCAAGGGGTGACCTGAAGATCGACCTCATAGGGCACAAATGGGGCAGGGCGGGGGATGCCGTTGACATTCTTGACCCCGCGCGACAGCCAATCCTCGTTCTTCAGCACCGCAATGATGATCTCGGCAATGCCAAGGGTCGCAATGGCGAGGTAGTCTGACCGCAGCCCTAATGCCGTCTTGCCAATAACCCAGGCCGCCCCGGCGGCGAGCAACCCGCCTACCGGCCATGCGATCAGCACGGGCAGGCCCAGCCCACCCAGATAGCCGGTGGCTGCGGGGGACACAGCCTCGACCGCGATGACGCCTGCGTCAAACACATAGCGATACAGGAAAAACCCGCCGACCAGCACCGCTACAGTCGCCAGAATGCGCGCCCGGCCTTTGGCCATCCGCGTCTGCACCAGCACCGCCCCGGCGATAGTCGCGGCCCCCATGATCAGCGCCAGCAGAATGCGCGGGCCGCCAGCCGACCATGCATCCGGCGTCGGCGGCATCGAGATCAGCACCGCCGCCAACCCGCCCAGCGCCACAAAGCCCATGATCCCGATATTGAACAGCCCGGCATAGCCCCATTGCAGGTTGACCCCCAAGGCCATGATCGCCGAAATCAGCGCCATATTCAGGATGCCGAGCGACGAATTCCAGCTGCCGGAAAAGAACCACCAATTGGTTGTCCCCTCCAGAACGAAAAGGCTGGCCACGGCGATCACCAGAAGCGGTGTGCGCCAATTTGAAAGGGACCTGGTCATACCGATTGCCCCTTGAACAGTCCGGTGGGTTTGAACAGCAGCACAATGATCAGGATCGTAAAGCTGACGGCGAATTTGTAATCGGTGGACAGAAGCTGGATCAGACTGTCAGGCTCCCATCCCTCAGGTGCCAGATAGCCCAGCACTTTTTTCCACGCATAGGTGACGGTGATTTCACTGAATGCAATCACAAAGGCCCCGGCAATGGCCCCCAGCGGATTGCCCAGCCCACCAACAATTGCGGCGGCAAAGATTGGCAACAGAAGCTGGAAATAAGTAAAGGCTTTGAACGACTTATCGAGACCATAGAGCACCCCCGCCGTCGTTGCCAGCGCCGCCACAATCAGCCAGGTCACCTGCACCACCCGGTCCGGGTTGATCCCCGACAGCAGCGCCAGATCCTCATTATCGGAAAACGCCCGCATCGATTTGCCGGTGCGGGTTTTGTTCAGGAACCAGAACAGCAGCGCCACGGCAATCGCGGCCACCACCAGCGTGATGGCTTGGGTGGTCTTGATTGCCAGCCCTTCGTCCAGCCCGGTCATATCCTTGAATGTCCGGGCCGAAATGACGAACCGTTCCCCATCCAGAAAGTCGATATCATCGACCCCGATGATGAACCGCACGATCCCATTCATGATGAACATCACCCCCATCGAGACGATGACAAGGATCACCGGAGCGGCCTTGGCCCGGCGGTAGAACTGATACACCAGTTTGTCGGTGCCCAGGACCAGAAGCCCAGTGAGCATGATCCCTATGGGCAGGGCAAGCAGGGCGGTCGGAAACACCCCGAGGCTGATGCCATTGGCCTGTAGGGCCCAGGTGGCCAGAATTGTCATTGCCGTCCCGAAGGCCATGGTATCGCCATGCGCAAAGTTGGAGAACCGCAGGATGCCGTAGATCAGGGTCACCCCCAACGCGCCGAGCGCCAGTTGCGCCCCGTAAGCGATGCCGGGGACGATGACGAAATTGGTCAGGGCGACGATGGCGTTCAGGGTGTCCATTAGCGGGCCGTCCTAATGAAAAATTGTCTGTTGTGGAGAAAGATCATAGCGGTCCAACATAGCAGTCGCCTTGGGCCCAAGTGATTTTGCGTTGATCCCTCTCCCAATGGTGACCACTAAGACTAGCAGTCCCGCCCAACGCTCCGGTGCTAATAAAATTGGTTCCATTTGGACGGACAAACATAAAGACAAGGTCGCCGTAAGCCGTCCCGGTTATTGTCATAGGTGTTGATGGATGGTCGCCCAAAGCAATGTCGCCCGTTGAAGCGCCGGTTTCATAGCTAAGCGAATAGCTAAATGGCTCCACACCCATACAATCCTCGCCGGACCAACAGAGAATGGGAAAAACACATAGAAACGATGTTACAGACAATTTCACCCCCCCAAAAACGATTTGCGGACTTGTGGATCGGCCAGCAGTTCCTTGCCCGTCCCGGTAAAGGCATTCGCCCCCTGCACCAGCACATAGCCCTTGTCGGCAATCTCCAGCGCCTGGCGGGCGTTCTGTTCGACCATCAGGATGGTGATGCCCGCACGGGCGACCTCGATGATCCGGTCGAATAGTTCGTCCATG
>JANOMH010000380.1:0-1632 GCA_031420215.1 Rhodobacterales bacterium
GGCTCGCGCAGTCAATCGGCGGTGGATGAATTTGCGGTGCTGGCCGAAAAGCTGCCGGGCTTCCTGCCGACCGACTGGCTGGTCGATTACGGCTATCTGGAATTCGCCAACCCGGTGATCCGCGACGGGCTGGACCGGCTGCGCCTTGCCGGATGTGACCGGATTCTGGCTGTCCCCGGCATGTTGTTCGCTGCGATGCATGCGAAAAACGACATCCCCACCGTGCTGAACACCTACGCCGCCCAGCACGGGATCGAGGTCCGTTATGGCCGCGAGTTGGGCGTCGACCCCAAGATGATCGCCGCCGCCGCCGCCCGGATTCAAACCGCCGTCGATCAGGCCAATGCCGACCACGGGACCATCGCGCTACACGACACCTGCCTTGTCGTCATCGGGCGTGGGGCCTCTGACCCTGATGCCAATGGAAACGTGTCCAAGGTGGCGCGGATGATCCAGGAAGGCATGGGTTTCGGCTGGTGCGAGGTCGGCTATTCCGGCGTCACCTTTCCGCTGGTCGAACCCTGCCTGCAACATGTCGCCCGCCTGCCCTATAAACGGGTCATCGTGTTCCCGTATTTCCTGTTCTCGGGCATCCTGATCGACCGGATCTATGGGTTCACCGATCAGGTCGCGGCTGAACACCCCGGCATTCGGTTCATCAAGGCAGGCTATCTGGGCGATCACCCATCCGTGCTGGAAACCTTCGCCGAACGGATCACCGAACAGGTGGGCGAAATCCCACCCCCGAACTGCGCCATGTGCAAATACCGGGTGCAGGTGCTGGGATTCGAGGCCGAAGTCGGTGCGGTGCAGCAATCGCACCACCACCATGTCGAGGGGCAAGGGGCCAGCGCGCCGGGATCGAACGTCGCCGATTGCGCGTTATGCGATAGCTTCTGCACCGGCCTGTGCCGGGTGCAGGCGCAAGTCCAACCGCTGGGCCACGTCGCGCACATCGACCACGGTTCCGGGGGGGGCCATTGGCACGACCACGGCGACGGCAACGCGCATTTCCATCCAGCAGACCATGGCGACCACGTCCACGCTGCCTATCCCCACGCCGCCCATCCGCTTGGCCCACATTCGGCCCTGAAACCCAAGAAATCCTGACGCATGATCCCAAAAATTTTCGTCGAAAATTTTTGGGTCAAACCTGGACAGCCACATTGCGCCCCTACGAAAAAGACCCCGCCGCAATCTATGCGCAAAGCTTTGCGACCGTCCGGGCCGAGGCGCGGCTGGAGCGGTTTGCGCCCGATATGCGGCCGCTGATCACCCGGCTGATCCATGCCTGCGGCATGACAGAAATCGCCGACCGGCTGGCTTATAGCTCTGATGCCAGCGCGGCAGGCCGCAAGGCTCTGACAAGCGGTGCCCCGATCCTGTGCGATTGCGAAATGGTCGCTGCCGGGATCATCCGGCGCAATCTGCCCGGCGACAACCCGGTGATCGTCACCCTGAATAACCCCACCGTGCCCGGTCTGGCCCAAGATATCGGCAACACCCGCTCTGCCGCTGCCGTCGAACTGTGGGCCGACCATATCGCGGGCGCGGTCGTCGCCATCGGCAATGCCCCCACGGCACTGTTTCATTTGCTCGAATTGCTCGATGCAGGCTGGCCCAAACCCGCCC
>JANOMH010000381.1:0-3159 GCA_031420215.1 Rhodobacterales bacterium
CGCGAACAGGCGTTTCGGGTGCCGACATCTATTACCTTCGATAATGAAGGCTCCGAGATTTATACGATTATCGAGGTCGATACGCGGGATCGGCCGGGGTTGCTGTATGACCTGACCCGGACATTGGCGTTCAACAACGTCTATATCGCGAGCGCCGTGATTGCGACCTATGGCGAGCAGGTGGTGGATACGTTCTATGTCAAGGACATGTTCGGGTTGAAGTATCATACCGAGGGGAAACAGAAGGCTTTGGAGCGGAAGTTGCGGGAGGCGATTGAGGTTGGGGCGGAGCGGGCAAGGGAGTGAGGGGGTTGCCGCTCCGTGGATGAAACTTCAACTCATTCCTAAAGATCGAACTCAAGCTGGCCACCGTAAAGTTTGGTAAGATGCCTTTTAAATTCCTCCTTACTGCTTGATATACGTAACACAGTCATCATCGTAATGACTTGACTACGAAAGTGGTCCAATCCCTGCTTATCTGATAGGTGTTGATGGTGCTTACGCTTGCGGCGATAATTTTCATCTTGTGGATTGAGATGGTCAAGCTCCGGCAAGACTGGTTTCGGCATTTTTTCATAGATCAGCTGCCTAATTAACTTACCAGCGTAACGCGGCCCTCGGTTTTGCGCTTGCCGTTTCCACCCGTAAACTCTGTAAAGTTCGTCGGTAAATTCCGTAGGGATTGTTTGAACCCAAGGACGATGCTCCGGGAGAATATAGGCCATGAGTATCTGTTGAAGTTCATCAGCATCTCGTTTGGATTGATATCCAGTCGCTTCATCAATTAGGGCAATCAAACCAATTCTGGTAAGACTTCTAGTGATAACTCTGCACTGATGAGCGATATGAACCTGCTGCGCCTGTAACTCACCATTGTCGTCTGCGGCAACTACTGCTTCGGCCATTTCAATGAGCGTATCGACATCAAATCCGTTTGCCTCACTAGTCCCAACCATAAATCGTATTGGAGAAGCAACCCGCTCTAGCAGGTCGTTGGAGACATAGGGCTTAAGGCGATCTTGGGCCGCGAACAATTCTAGGCGGTTCATACCTTTGACCATGGCTCCGCCACGAGCGAGTCCGAAGGCGTCTAGCAAACCCGTTGTTGCGACTACTCGCCTCTCATCCGCAAGGATGTAGCATGGGACTTCAATATCTGCGATCTTGATTGGCTTATCTGGAGAACCATGAACCGCCTTCAACGGCTGATTTCCCCATCGCTTTTGGGCGGCCTCTCTCGCAATTCTGGAACGCTCCTGCGCAGACAGGGCGCGGGACCGCGCAACTCCGCCCTTTTGTTGTGGTGTGTCTTCCATTGCGATTCCCCATGCTTGCTAACAGTGTGATATATGCTTGCAGACCCAGAAGCAAGCATGATTTCAATTTCAGAAATATGCTTGCAGGCCGGCCCCAACAACAATCCGACCGGCATGCCTGAGCATGACCGGTCAGCACCTGCCCCCCGCAGGGCAGGTGCTTTGCACCTGCCGGGGCAGGCACTGCCCTCTGCCGGTTTAACCCGACCAGTCTACAGCCCACCGCCCCTCTGCGTGATCGGGGCCGACGCTCCACTGGAGCCTCGGCTGATCCCGCTCAGGGACCGGTTGGATATGCGGCCCCCCTACCCTTCCCCCCCTCAATCCGCTACCACCCCCGCCAACGCCCCCAACCCAAGCGGCCCCCATGAAACCCATCTCCCTCATCCGTGGCTTCATGACCGTTGGTTTCTGGACCCTCCTGTCGCGCATTTTCGGCTTTGCCCGCGACATCCTGATCGCGGCTTACCTTGGGGCGGGGCCGATTGCCGAGGCGTTCCTCGTGGCTTTCAGCCTGCCCAACATGTTCCGCCGGTTCTTTGCCGAAGGGGCGTTCAACATGGCCTTTGTGCCGCTGTTCTCGAAGAAACTCGAAGGCGGCGAGGATGCCGAAAAGTTCGCGCAGGATGCGTTTGTCGGCATGGCGTTCGTGCTGCTGATCTTTACCGTGATCGGGATCATCGCCATGCCGGGGCTGGTCTGGCTGATGGCATCGGGGTTTGTGGGCGATGAACGGTTCGATCTGGCGGTGGAATACGGGCGGCTGGCGTTTCCCTATATCCTGTTCATTTCTTTGACCGCTTTGGTCAGCGGTGTCCTGAACGGGGCGGGCCGGTTCACCGCCGCCGCCGCCGCCCCGGTGCTGCTGAACGTGGTGTTCATCGGCGGGATTATCATCAGTGCCCTGCTGGGGCGGCCCGCGTCGGATGCCTTGGGCGTTGGCTTGGACCAAGCCCTTGGCCTGCGGGTGGGCGATACTTTGGCCTTGTCGGTCCCGCTCGGTGGCGTGGCCCAACTGGCACTGGTCTGGTGGGCGGCAAAACGCGCGGGGTTCACGTTGAAACTCGCCCGGCCGCATTTCACGCCCGAGCTTAAGCGCCTGTTCATCATCGCCGCCCCCGCTGCACTGGCCGGGGGTGTGGTGCAGATCAACCTGCTGGCCGGTCGGCAAGTGGCCAGCTTTTTCGACGGCGCGGTGGCCTGGTTGACCTATGCCGACCGGCTGTATCAACTGCCGCTGGGTGTGGTCGGCGTGGCCATCGGCGTGGTTCTGTTGCCGGACCTGTCCCGGCGGCTGCGGGCGGGCGACGTGTCCGGCGGCAAGGACGCCTATAGCCGCGCGACCGAGCTGTCGCTGGCCCTGACCTTGCCTGCCGCTGTGGCACTTGTCGTCATCCCTGGCCCGCTGATTGCCGTGCTGTTTCAACGCGGGGCCTTTACCGCCGCCGACACCAGTGCCACGGCGCTGGCGGTACTGGTTTACGGCCTTGGCCTGCCCGCTTTCATCCTGCAAAAAGTTTTGCAACCGCTGTTTTATGCCCGCGAAGATACCCGCCGTCCGTTCTATTACGCGGTTGTGTCGATGTTCGTGAATGTCGGGCTGGCGATGGGGCTGGCCCCCTATATCGGATTTATCGCCGCCGCTTTGGGCACCACATTATCCAGCTGGGCGATGGTCGGCCAATTGTGGTGGGGGGCCCGCGACATGGGCGATGCGGCCCGCTATGATGCCCGGTTCAAGGCCCGGATCGGCCGGATATTCATGGCCTGCTTGATCATGGGCGGGGTGTTATGGGTGGCCGCAGACCTGATGGCACCATGGCTGGCGGCCCCGGCGGTGCGG
>JANOMH010000382.1:0-11201 GCA_031420215.1 Rhodobacterales bacterium
GGGCAATGCACCCGGTGTTTATACCGCCGATTGGGCGGAAACGCCGCAAGGGCGCGATTTTGGTATGGCCATGGCCAAGACCTGGGCCTTGCTTGAAGCTGCCGAGGCCCCGTTTCCCCGAAAGGCGCGGTTTTGCTGCACACTGGTGTTGGCTTGGCCCGATGGGCATGATGAGGTGTTTACAGGTGAAATGGCGGGCCAGATTGTTTGGCCGATGCGGGGCGACCTCGGCCATGGCTATGACCCGATCTTTCAGCCAGACGGGTTCGACCTGACGTTTGGCGAAATGGACAGGTGGCAGAAAAACCAGATCAGTCACCGGGCGGATGCCTTTGCCAAGCTTGTGGCAGGTTGCTTTGTCTGAGCTTCGCCCTGATTGGGAACATGGTGGCTTTGGCTTGTATATTCACTGGCCGTTCTGCCAGTCGAAATGCCCGTACTGCGATTTCAACAGCCATGTTGCGGCGCAAATCGATCAGGACCGTTGGGGGCGGGCCTATTTGCACGAGATTGAGCGGGTAGGAGCCGAGACGCAAGGGCGGGTGCTGCGGTCAGTGTTCTTTGGCGGCGGCACGCCCAGTCTGATGGACCCCGCGCTGGTGGACGCGATTCTGCGCAAGGTCAGGGCGACCTGGGCCAGTGCAAATGATATCGAAATCACGCTTGAGGCGAACCCGACTTCGGTCGAGGCCGGGCGCTTTGCCGGGTATCGCGAGGCTGGCGTTAATCGCGTCTCCATGGGCATTCAGGCCTTATCAGACACTGATTTGCGGGCATTGGGCCGACTGCATTCGGTGGCCGAGGCGATGGTTGCCTTTGACACAGCACGCGCGATATTTGACCGGGTCAGCTTTGATCTGATCTATGCACGGCAGGACCAGACTTTGGATGACTGGGACAAAGAACTGCGCCGGGCGCTTTCGATGGCCGTGGATCATCTGTCGCTGTATCAGTTGACAGTCGAGGAGGGGACCGCCTTTGGTGACCGTTTTGCCGCGGGTAAGCTGCGCGGCCTGCCGGACGAAAACCGGGCCGCAGATATGTTTGAACTCACCCAGTCGGTGACAGGGGAATTTGGGTATGACGCCTATGAAGTGTCAAACCATGCGAGGCCTGGGCAGGAAAGCAAACACAATCTGATCTATTGGCGGTCTGGCGATTATGCCGGGATCGGGCCGGGCGCGCATGGTCGGTTGACGCTGGCGGGCCAACGGATGGCGACCGAGGCCCCAAAGGCACCTATGCTCTGGCTTGAGCAGGTAGAGCGCAGAGGCAACGGCGAGAATCTGCGGGAAACATTAAGCCGTCAAGCCCATTTGGAAGAGGCTGTGATGATGGGGTTGCGGTTGGGTGAGGGGGTCGACTTGAGCAGGATCGAAACCCTCATTGAAAGAGATTTGACTAATAATATCAATATGTTGTCTGATATAGGCATGGTCGACATTGTCGATGGACGGCTTCGCACAACTGCGGCTGGCAGGCCGGTATTGAACGCAGTGTTGCGCCAGCTATTGGCAGATTAGCCCCAGGAACTCGGGTCAGAACCCAACCCTTTTTGAGTTAGCCGCCGGACAAAGCGCGTAACAGGTCATCAAGTTGGGCCAATGTCCGGTAACGCAAAACCAACCGGCCGCCTTCTTCGCCCGCCTTATGATCAATGCTGACGCCCATTCCAAGCGTTGCCGCGAGTTCCTGTTCGATCTGAATTGTATCTGCGTCTTTTGAACGGTCTGTTTCCGATCCGGCTGACCGATTTGGCAAGACAACTCCGGCTTTGACGAGGCGCTCGGCCTCGCGCACCGAGAGCTTGCCTTGAATCATTCGGCGCGCGAGGTCTGAAGCATTGGGATGGCCGACCAGGGTCCGTGCGTGGCCAGCGGACAATTTCCCATCCGTGACATAGGTTTGCACATCGGCGGGCAATGTCAGCAACCGCATTTGGTTTGCAATATGGCTGCGGCTTTTGCCCAAAGCGGTGGCGAGATGGTCCTGGGTATGGCCAAAGCGATCCATGAGCTGCCGATAGCCAGCAGCTTCATCGATCGGATTAAGGTCAGCGCGTTGAATATTCTCGATAATCGCGACTTCAAGAACTTCGGTGTCTGTATAGCTGCGCACAATCACCGGAAGTTCGTGCAGTTGAGCAATTTGGGCGGCGCGCCACCGTCTTTCGCCAGCAACGATCTCAAAATCTCCCGGCTGACCCGGATGGGCGCGGACAATCAGGGGCTGGATGATGCCTTTTTCCCGGATCGAAGCGGCCAGCTCAGCCAGGGCCTCTTCGGGAAAGGCGCGCCGTGGTTGGTTTGGGTTCGGATAAAGCCGCTCTACCGGAACCCGGAGATCGGGCCGGCGGGGGCGATCGGTAGCGTCACCTTCAGCCGTAACATCCGACATCAAAGCCGAGAGTCCGCGCCCTAAGCCTCTGTTTCTAATTGATTTATCTGTCATCTCGTGCTCCATTAGAATTCGCTTTCTAAGGCTAAATCATCTTTCCCGGGACATTAATTCAGCGGCCAGCGCGCGGTAGGCGTCACTTCCGGTTGAATGCGGATCGTAGTCGAGAACCGGCATTGCAAAAGATGGAGCTTCACTGAGGCGCACGTTGCGCGGGATGACCGTCCGAAAGACCAACTCGCCCAGAGTTTGGCGTGCGTCCGCCTCTACCTGTTGTGACAAATTATTGCGCCGATCATACATAGTTAGCGCCACCCCTTCAATTCGCAGGCCGGGATTGGCGGTCTGGCGGACCTCGCGCAGTGTGAGCATCAATTGCGACAGCCCCTCTAGGGCGAAGAATTCGCTTTGCAACGGCACGATCACCGAATGTGCTGCCACCATCGCATTTACCGTCAAAAGGTTAAGGGAGGGCGGACAATCAATGAGAATATAATCAAAGCCGAATGTATCCATTGCCGGTTGGCGCAGCGCATCGTGCAACAGAAAGCTGCGTTTCTCGTTTGATATCAATTCTATATCAGCAGAGCTGAGGTCCGTTGTGGCCGGTATGATGGACAAGTTTACGACAGTTGTAGGCAGAATTGACTCTACTGGCGACGCGTCGCCCAACAGAAAATCATATGTAGTAACATCGCGAGCTTCGGCCCCGATCCCAAGCCCGGTTGATGCGTTGCCCTGCGGGTCAATGTCAACCAACAGCACTTTTCGACCGGATTTCGCCAAAGCGGCCCCAAGATTGATGGTCGTCGTGGTCTTTCCAACCCCTCCTTTTTGGTTTGCAATCGCGATTATTTTCGGTGTCGCCGAAGCTATGGGGCTAGACATGGGCGACATTTTCAACCTGCAAAATTTGAGCGTCTGGATCGGTCATACTGGGGTGCGACACAACATGAAAGCGCCAGTCGGCTTTAGCCGCAACTATTTCGTCGGGCGCGGACCGGCCCTTGGGAAACAGGGCGGTCCCACTCTTGGATAAATGCCTGTCGGCATAACCCAGCAACACAGGAAGCGCCCCAAGAGCCCGAGCCGACAAAACATCTGCGTTCAATCCAGGAGTCTGTTCGATGCGGGAAGTCAGAATTTGCAGCCCGATGCCGAGGTCGCGCGCTGCGCTGCGCAAGAACGCGGCCTTACGCTGGTCGCTTTCAACCAAGGTCATCCGCAAGGGCCTGATCCGATCCTGGGCTAGAATGCTGATAACAACTCCCGGAAACCCAGCCCCGCTTCCAAGATCAACCCAGTGCTGCGTTTTGTCCGGCGCCAGTCTGTAAAGTTGTGCGGAATCAAGAACATGGCGCGACCAGATGTCGGAAAGACTTTTGGCAGATACCAGGTTAATTCGCGTCGTCCATTTTTCAACAAGCCCAACAAATTGCCGGAGTCGCAACTCTGTTTCACGTGAAACATCGACTCCCGGCAAGAGTGCAATCCGGTCAGACCTTGTCACGCCACGCGAGCCTTTGCCGCCTGGCGGATGTTCGCCAATAGCAAGAGCAAGGCGGAAGGCGTCATCCCTTCAATCTTGGCGGCTAGTCCGATCGTTTCGGGACGCCACTTTTGAAGTTTCCCCCGCAACTCCGTAGACAAGCCAGCAATGCTGGCAAAGTCGATGTCTTTTGGAATCACCAAAGCTTCGTCTCGCTGAAGCGCAGCCACATCCCGCAACTGTCGGGTCACATAGTTCATGTACAAAGCGTCGCACTTCATTTGCTGTTGGATTTTGGGTAGGACAGACTCAAAAGAGGAATCCAGTGCGATGACATGATCGAAATCCGCGTCTGCTAGCGCCAGAAGTTCAAGGCCGGTCCGGTTTTCCGAGTCTGGATTGAGCTGAATGCCCAGGCTGGAAATCTGCCGTGCGGTAAATCGAGCCGCCTGCAATCTGGTTCGCGCATCATCCAAATGCTCGGACTTTTGGCAATATGCCGACCACCGCGCCTCGCCCACACAACCAATATCATGTCCCAACGCGGTCAGGCGCTGATCGGCATTATCGGCTCGTAAAGACAGACGAAACTCGGCCCTTGAGGTGAACATCCGATACGGCTCGGACACACCTCGCGTCGTCAAATCATCTATCATCACCCCTATATAGGAAGAGGTTCGGCTGAACCGGACCGGATCACGATTCAACGCCAAACAGGCTGCATTCAAACCCGCAACTAGCCCCTGCGCTGCCGCTTCTTCGTAGCCGGTTGTGCCGTTGATCTGTCCTGCCAGGAATAACTGGGGTACGCCTCGCAGTGCTAAGGTCGCCCCCAAAGCGCGTGGGTCCACGTAGTCATACTCAATCGCGTAGCCGGGTTGGATAATTCGAACAGCTTCAAGCCCTTGAATCGTACGGACATATTCTTCCTGTACATCTGCCGGAAGTGAGGTAGATATCCCGTTCGGATAGACGGTTGTATCGTCCAGACCTTCCGGTTCAAGAAACACTTGATGCGAGGTCTTGTCTGCAAAACGCACGACTTTATCCTCAATCGACGGACAGTAGCGCGGTCCAATCCCTTCGATGTGACCACCATACATTGCTGATCTGGACAGATTGCGGCGAACCAGCGCATGCGTTGCTTCGTTCGTATGAGTGATCCCGCAAGAAATCTGGCGCGCAACTGCCTTTTCAGATGAAAACGAAAACAAAGTAGGGTCAACATCGCCTGACTGCATTTCAAGCTGTGACCAATCGATTGTCCGTCCGTCAAGCCGCGGCGGAGTCCCGGTTTTTAGGCGACCCAAAGGCAATCCAAAAGCATCAAGGCGCTCTGCCATCCGGACCGATGGGTTTTCGCCTACCCGGCCGCCAGGACGCGAAACATCGCCAATATGAATAACACCGCGCAGAAAGGTTCCCGTCGTCAAAACGACCGCCTGGGCAATTATTCCTTGACCACCTGCCAACGCCACTCCCTCAATCTGATCCCCTGACATCAGCAAATCGACGGCTTCGCCTTCAATAACAGTCAAACCCGGCGCCTCAAAAATCTCCGCCTGCATCGCATTCCGATAGCGGGCCCTGTCAGTCTGCGCCCGGGGACCTTGAACCGCTGGTCCTTTTTTCGCATTTAGCAACCGAAACTGAATTCCAGCAAAATCAGCAACCCGCCCCATTGCACCGTCAAGCGCATCAATTTCTCGCACCAGATGGCCTTTGCCCAACCCACCGATCGCCGGATTGCAGGACATAATTCCAATCGACGTCCGCGTCAGGGTGACAAGCGCAGTTCTCGCCCCCATCCGGGCTGAAGCCAAGGCCGCCTCGCATCCAGCGTGACCTCCTCCCACCACAATGACGTCAAAATCGCGTTGTTTCACGTGAAACACTCCTACTTGCCGATGCAGAAACGGGAAAAGATTTCGCCCAGTATATCTTCGACATCGACCCGGCCCACAAGTCCATCCAACTCCCGAACCGCCGACCGAAGCTCTTGCGCCACCAGTTCGGCTTGGATCTCGTCCGCTCTGCCCAAGATCATGGCTGCCTCAAGCTGCGTCGCCGCTGCCACCATCCCGACCCTATGCCGCTCTCGCATGGCCACACCGATTCCCGCAACCCTTTGTTGCAAAATAGTCGAGATCGCTCCAGTCACCCGATCAACGCCCTCGCCGGTCAGCCCCGAGATCGCAAATTCTGCGCCGATCCGGCCAAACAAATCTGACTTTGCGGTGACCACCAGATCGTCCGGCCGAACTTCCAACCATGGGATCTGTCCAGGCAAAACAAGGTGAAGCCGCAGATCAGCGGCATTTGCCCGCTCTATCGCCCGCTCAATTCCGATTTGCTCAATATGATCCTCGGAATTCCGCAATCCGGCCGTATCAAGCAGCGTCACGGCTAGCCCATCAAGGTCCATCCGCACCTCG
Source organism: Rhodobacterales bacterium (assembly GCA_031420215.1). Classification (GTDB taxonomy): domain Bacteria; phylum Pseudomonadota; class Alphaproteobacteria; order Rhodobacterales; family Rhodobacteraceae; genus JANOMH01. The sequence goes on from JANOMH010000382.1 coordinate 6,322, forward strand.
ATAACATCCCTAGTTGTTCCTGCAATATCCGAGGTTATTGCGGCATCCCGCCCAGCTAAATAGTTGAGAAAGGTAGATTTTCCTACATTTGGCGCACCAATGATTGCCACTTCAAAACCATCCCGAACCCGCTCGGCAACCTGCACACCGGCGGACTCTTGCCACAATTCGCCAACCACAGCCATTATCAGTGGCCAAACCTCTGGCCAGACGTTTACTGGCACGTCCTCGTCGGCAAAATCAATTGTCGCTTCAACCAGAGCCGAAGCACGTAACAGATTCAGCCGCCAACCTTCGGCACGCTTTGCCAGGGCCCCCGACAACAGCCGCTGCGCCTGTCGCCTCTGCCCTTCAGTTTCTGCGTCAATCAGGTCGGCCAAGCCTTCAACCTGGGCCAAATCCAAACGGCCAGCTTCAAAAGCGCGTCTGGTAAATTCACCGGCTTCAGCCAGTCGCAGTTCCGGATTGCGACCTAAAACACCGATCATCGCCGCGACGACTGCCCGGCTTCCGTGCAGGTGGAACTCGACCACAGTCTCACCCGTAAAGCTCCGGCCTTTGGCAAAACTCAGGATCAAGGCCTGATCGATTATCTCGCCCTGCGGGTCCCGCACCAACCTCAGACTCCGCCCATGCGCTGGCAACGGACCAACCAGCTGCTCAGTCGCGACAAGCGCACCGGGCCCCGACAGCCGCAGTACCGCGACACCTGCTTTGCCCGGCGCGGTGGCCAGTGCATAGATCGTATCCATCACATAAGCCCTTGTTAAATAACAAAAACTCAGGAATTCATCGAATCAAAGAAGTCCGAATTTGTCTTGGTTTGTTTTAGTTTGGAAATCAGGAACTCAATCGCATCGGTCGTTCCCATCGGGTTCAGAATCCGGCGCAGCACGTAGGTTTTTTGCAGATCATTCTTATCGACCAGCAATTCTTCCTTACGGGTCCCGGACTTCAGAATATCCATGGCTGGGAACACGCGCTTGTCAGCCACTTTGCGATCCAGCACAATTTCAGAGTTGCCGGTGCCCTTGAATTCCTCAAAAATCACCTCGTCCATCCGGCTGCCGGTATCAATCAACGCCGTCGCAATGATCGTCAGCGACCCGCCTTCTTCGATATTCCGGGCTGCCCCGAAAAACCGTTTCGGCCGCTGTAGCGCATTCGCATCCACCCCCCCGGTCAACACCTTGCCCGACGACGGTACCGTTGTGTTGAAAGCCCGGCCCAGCCTGGTGATCGAATCAAGCAATATCACCACATCCCGTTTATGCTCGACCAGCCGCTTGGCCTTTTCGATTACCATTTCTGACACCGCCACATGTCGCGTCGCAGGTTCGTCAAAGGTCGAGGAGACAACCTCACCTTTCACCGACCGCTGCATATCGGTCACTTCTTCTGGCCGCTCGTCAATCAGCAAAACGATCAGGTAACATTCGGGATGATTGGTCGCGATCGAATGGGCGATGTTTTGCAAAAGCACCGTCTTACCAGTCCGCGGTGGAGCCACAATCAACGACCGTTGACCTTTGCCGATCGGGGCCACCAGATCAATGATCCGGGCAGACCGGTCCTTGATCGTCGGATCGTCCACAATTTCCATATTCAGCCGCTCATCGGGATACAACGGCGTCAGGTTGTCAAATGCGACCTTGTGCTTGGTCTTTTCCGGGTCTTCAAAATTGATCCGCTCTACTGAAATCAGCGCAAAATAGCGTTCAGCATCATTGGGTTCCTGCATTACCCCTTCCACCGTGTCCCCTGTGCGCAGGGAAAATTGGCGGATCATTTCGGGGCTTACATATATATCATCCGGCCCCGGCAGGTAGTTCGCAGACGGCGACCGCAAAAACCCAAACCCGTCCTGCAACACTTCCAGCACGCCATCGCCGCCAATCAGCCAATCCTCATCCGCCCGCTCTTTCAGGATCGAGAACATCATGTCCCCTTTCCGCATCGTCGAGGCGTTCTCAATCTCCAGTTCTTCCGCCATGGCCAACAGGTCCTTGGGGCTTTTGGCTTTCAGATCGGCAAGGTTCAAACGGTCCTGGGTCATCAAATATCCTGTTGCAGCCGGTCAGACTGTCCTGGTCACATCGCGGGGAATACCTGTTCTCCCGAATGGGCAGGCGGTGCTCATTTATGCCTACAAAGCCAGTAAGTCAACCAAAGCCTAAAACGGCTTCACCACCACCACGATAACAATCACCAGCATCAACACCGTCGGCACTTCATTGACCAAGCGATAGGTCCGTCCCGTCCTTGAATTCACCCCTGCCACAAATTCTTTGCGACGTGCCCCCAGCCAGCCATGCATGCCGCTCATCGCCACCACCGCGACCAGCTTGACCCAAGGCCATCCCGACCCCCAGTCAACCACCCCTGGCGTCAACACCAACAACACCCCAAAGACCCAGGTCGCTATCATCGCCGGGTTCATGATCAGCCTGAGCAGCTTGCGTTCCATCACCATGAGCGTCTCATGCAGTTCGGTTCCAACCTTTCCGCGTTCCGCATGATAGACAAACAACCGTGGCAGATAGAACATGCCCGCCATCCATGACATCACTGACACAAGATGCAGTGCCTTGTTCCAGGGATAAAACTGGCTCAGCAGATCATTCATCGGCAGACATCCCTTTTCCAAGCGCTCTTCTTCTTAAATAGAATTAAGAGAAAGAAAAGATGTTGATGATGTAGGGACTCTGGATAACTCTCTTTTCAAAACTCATCCGCAGACTTATCCTCAGGCTGCTGCGCCGCGCAATCTTATTTCTCTGCTGCGAAGAATATCCTAACACTCTAATAATAAACAGTAAAATTACTCCAATCATAACTCAAAATCCTACCCAACCACCCTTGACTCTTGCCCTGACCCCGATTCCTCCACAGGCTGGTCTTATCCCTGTCCACCGTGGATATTTGCCTCCTGGCATCGGTCATTTGCGCCGAAATTACCCCCTTTACCGCAGCTTGGTTCCAGCTACACAGTTCGGCCACAGTTCGGCCACAGTCCTTTCACACCCTTGACCACCGGCTTATCCACACCCATGCCCGATCCACTGCCAAACCCTATCATCCTTGCCTCCGGCTCCGTGATCCGCGCGCAGCTGTTGCGTAATGCCGGACTCACCTTCGATACCGTCCTGCCCCGGATCGATGAAGTCGCCATCCGCCAAAGCCTGACCGCAGAAGGCGCAACCCCCCGCGACATTGCTGATACCCTGGCCGAGGCAAAGGCCCGCCGCGTCGCCAATCGCCACCCCACCGCTCTTGTCATCGGCTGCGATCAGGTTCTTGCTTTCAATGGCCAAATATTTACCAAACCTACCTCCCCCGCCGACGCCCTCACCCAACTGCAATCGCTCCGCAGCGGCACGCACACGCTCCTTTCCGCCGTCGTCCTTTATGCCCAGGGCGAACCGGTCTGGCGGCATGTGGGGCAGGTGCGGCTGACGATGCGCCCCTTGTCCGACGCCTATCTGCAGGATTACATTACCCGCAACTGGGACAGTATCCGCCATTCCGTCGGCGCCTATAAGATCGAAGAGGAAGGTGCGCGCCTCTTCACCCGGATCGACGGCGACTATTTCACCATTCTCGGCCTGCCACTTCTAGAGCTCTTGTCCTATCTCATCCTTCGGGGAACAGTGCCTGCATGACTGATCACGTGATTCCCCTTGCCGGTGTCATCGGCCACCCGATTGCCCATTCCAGATCGCCGCTGCTGCACAAGCACTGGCTGCGCACTTATGGCCTTGCGGGCGATTATGTGCCGCTGCATGTGTCCGAGCACGATCTGGAAACTGTCCTGCGTGCGTTGCCGCATATGGGCTTTGTTGGCGTCAATATCACCATTCCGCACAAGGTTGCGGTGATGGATATCGTCGATCATATCAGTGACCGGGCAATCCTGATCGGGGCTGCCAATACCTTGATCTTTCGCGCAGATGGAAAGATTCATGCAGATAATACAGACAGTTACGGCTTTATCGCCAACCTGAAACAAAACGCCCCCGGCTGGCAGGCCAGTGCCGGCCCGGCTGCAGTTCTGGGTGCCGGTGGGGCCGCGCGTGCCGTTATTACCTCGCTGATCGAAATGGGTGCGACCGAGATTTTGCTCTCTAACCGCACCCGGCCCAAGGCCGATGCGCTGAAGTCCGAGTTTGGCTCAAAGGTCCATGTCATCGACTGGGTGCAAGCCGGGAACATGATGGAAGAGGCGGCTACAGTGGTGAACACCACCTCGCTCGGGATGACCGGTGCCGCCGAATTCCGCGTGCCGCTGGACGGATTGCGCCCCGGCACGGTGGTCACTGATCTGGTCTATACGCCGCTGCGCACCAAGTTTCTGACCGAGGCGCAGGCAGCAGGCTGCATCACCGTCGATGGTCTCGGCATGCTGCTGCATCAGGCCGTCCCGGCGTTTGAGCGGTGGTTCGGCACGCGGCCCGAAGTTGACGAGGCGACACGCGCAGCGGTCCTGGCGTGAGCTTTCGGCTCGGTCTTACCGGGTCCATCGGCATGGGCAAGTCCACCACTGCGGCGATGTTCGCGGCCTTGGGCATTCCGGTTTGGGACGCTGACGCAACCGTGCACCGGCTCTATGCCTCGGGCGGATCGGCAGCCCACCGGATTGCCCAAGCTTACCCCGATGTGATCGAGGCCGGGGCCGTCTCGCGCGCCAAACTCCGGGCCCGGATCGCTGCCGACCCCGCTGTGCTGGATCAGATACAAAACATCGCCCACCCCCTCGTCGCTGCGGATCGGGCGGCGTTCTTGGCCGATCAGATCGCAGATATCGTGCTTTTGGATATTCCGCTGCTCTATGAAACCGGCGCCGACACGCAATGCGATGCTGTCGCCGTCGTGTCCGCCCC
>JANOMH010000383.1:0-2632 GCA_031420215.1 Rhodobacterales bacterium
GGGCAAACCGGAGCCTGTGACCGCTATGCCAACCACGCCGGGCTTTTGGTCCGGCTGGACCCGCTGACCGTGCTGACCCATGGCGGGCCTGCCGTGCCGTTCTTGGGCACCGACTGGACTGGTGATCCGGTCCAAGGCCAGCGCCCGTTCATCACCGCCATCGGGGCCGGGACCACCTATCCCGACTACAAACCCGCCCCCTTTATCGTCAGCCAGATGGTTGAGGGCGTCGATATGGTCACGGTCGTGACCGAGGGGATTTTCAGCTATTGCGGCGTGAAAGTCAAAATCGACACAGACCGCCATATCGGACCTGAGCGGGCCTTTGTCCGGGTCGATGGTGAACCCATCGGCCATGTGATGACCGGCGAATATGGGTCGAAAATGCTGTCGCTTGGGGGCGTGGAACACCTGACCGGGGGGAGTAAGCGCGAAGGACGGCTGACCTGCGACGCCCTGCTGCGCCTGTGCAACCGCGATGCGGTGACGGTGCAGATTGATGACGGCGCGACCGTTGTCATTCAGGCCGGTCAGCCCCCCATTATCAACGGTCAGCCCGAAAAGCTGATGCGCGTCGGCTGTGGATCGGCCACCATCGGCATGTTCGCCCAGCAATGGGTCGGGCATGTGGACGAGGTGGTTGTGGTCGATGACCATATCACCGGCGTGCTGTCCGAACATCAGGCGGGCCGGTTGCTGCATATTCCGCGCACTGGCATCCGGATGAAGGGGCGCAGATCGACGCCGGGGCGGTATTTTCAGGTCGCAGGGCCGGGGACGGGCTGGGGCGGAACCGATATTGCGGACCCTTTAACTATTCTCAAACCGTTCGACCCAAAGGTCGCCTGGGCTGGGTTGCGGATGCTGATGGTGTCCACGACGGGCGAGCAATGGGGGTATTATGAACTTGATGAGGCATTGACCCCAGTGCTGACCGACGCCCCCGAAGTGATGCGCGCGACCGCCGCCCTGATCGCCGAAAACTGCGAGCCGTCGCTGTGTTCGGTGCTGTTCATGGGGGGCGCAGGCGGGTCGCTGCGGGCGGGTGTGACGACCAACCCGGTGCGGCTGACCCGGTCGGTGCGCGACGCGCTGACCCATGTGACCTGCGGCGGGGCAGCGGCCTATGTCTGGCCGGGGGGTGGGATTACCGTCATGGTCGATGTGCTGGATATGCCGTTGAATGCATTCGGTTATGTGCCAACGCCCGCGCTGGTGGCACCCATCGAATTTACCCTGCGCCGGGCGGATTACGCGGCTTTGGGTGGGTATGTGGACCGGATTGTGCCAGTGGAAACCGTCCTGACCGATGCCGTGCGCGCCGAACCGAGCCCAGATATCGCGCCGCATGACGCGCGCAATTTCCGGTGGGGCCAATGACCGGCCCGATTGCGGTCCTGCTGCCCGGGAACCGACTGCATTTGCAGCACGGCCCGATTGATCTGATCATCGGGGCGGATGGGAACCGGGATCTGGCGTTCAACGCCGCTTGGGTCAGGTTTCAGACTGTGCTGCCCGAATTGGTGGCCGAACTGCCGCTGCTGCGCCGCCCTGTTGGGGAAACGCCAAAGGGTCTGATTGCCCGCTTGATGGTCAATGCCACTCGCCCCCATAGCGCGGTTTTTGTCACCCCCATGGCCGCCGTGGCCGGGGCGGTAGCGCAGGAAATCCTGTCTGTGGTGTGTGCCGCCACCCCTTTGTTCCGGGCCTATGTCAACAACGGCGGCGATATTGCGCTGCATTTGGCAGCGGGCCAGTCCTACCGTCTGGCCGTGGCCAGCCCCGACAATTCTCCGCTGGGACAGGTCCGATTAAACGCAGCCGACCCGGTGCGAGGTATTGCCACCAGCGGGCAGGGCGGGCGGAGTTTTTCATTGGGCATTGCAGATGCAGTGACGGTGCTGGCCGCGACGGCAGCACAGGCCGATGTGGCCGCGACCCTGATTGCCAATGCGGTTGACCTGCCGGGGCATCCCGCCATTATCCGCAGGCCCGCGAACAGCCTGCAACATGATACCGATCTGGGGGACCGGCTGGTGGTCACAGGGGTCGGGCGGTTGATGGCCGATGACACCGAAACGGCTTTGATCCGGGGCGAAAGCATCGCCAAAACCATGCTGTCCCAAGGCCACATATATGCCGCCGCCCTGTTCCTGAACGGCCACTCCCGGCTGGTCGGGGCCACCACATCACTGGACCTGTTCCGCCAAAGGACCCCCGCCGATGCCTGACCTGAACATCCGTAAAATCGCCACGGCCATCGAAGAAATCCACCACGAAGGCGGCCCACGCGCGGCCATTCCGCTGCGCCGGGGCGCGGTGATGGCGGTGATCAAGAACCCCTTTGCCGGGCGATATGTGGCCGATATTCAGCCGTTCATGACCGACCTCGAACCCCTTGGCCTGTCCATGGCGCAACGCTTGCTTGACCTGCTGGGCGGTGACCCGGTGCAGATCGAAGGCAATGGTAAAGGCGCAATCCTCGGTGCGAATGGTGAGCTGGAGCATGGTGCCTTGTGGCACGCTCCCGGCGGCTATGGGATGCGTCAGGTGCTGGGGGATACCCGCGCCATCGTGCCATCCGCCAAGAAGGTCGGCACCGTCGGCACCCGGCTGGATGTGCCGATCACCC
>JANOMH010000384.1:0-1600 GCA_031420215.1 Rhodobacterales bacterium
CAGATCGCGCACCGTGCCATCACTGTGCAGCATCCCCGGCTTTTCGGCCCCATCCGGCCCATGACGCAGTAATTTCATCGCATCTCTCCCTTAGATATTCGACCAACCACCGTCGATCACATGTGCAATTCCCGTGGTATAAGACGCCTCATCAGAGGCAAGGTAAACCACCAAAGCAGCAATTTCCTGCGGTTGCCCGATCCGGCCTATCGGCTGGCGGGCGATAAAGGTGGCCTTGGCGGCGGCATAGTCGCCGGTGTCGCGCAGGCGCTGGTCCAGTGACGGGCTTTCCACCGTGCCGGGGCAGATCGCGTTGCAACGGATGCCTTTGGTGACGAAATCGGCGGCGATGGATTTGGTCAGGCCGATCACCCCGGCCTTGGTCGCGCCATACACAAACCGGCCCGGTGCTGCGATGACACTGGACGCGACCGAGGCCATGTTGATGATCGACCCGCCGCCATTTTCAATCATGCCAGGCAGAAAGGCGCGGCACATCCGGTACATGGCGGTCAAGTTCAGCGACATGGAAAACGCCCATTGGTCCTCGGTGCAATCCAATATCGTGCCGGCCGCTACAAAACCGGCGCAGTTGAACAGGATGTCCGGGGCACCGACCGCTTCGACGGCGGCGGCAATCGCGGCGGGGTCGAGCACGTCCAGATGCCGGGTTTCGATACCTTCCTTGGCCAGTTCGGCCAGTGTGACCGGGTTCACATCTGTGCCAATCACCATGGCCCCTTCGGCGGCCATCATCAGCGCTGTGGCCCGCCCGATCCCCTGCCCGGCTGCCGTGACCACTGCCGTCTTGCCGCTTAACCGCCCCATCGCCCGCTCCTGATTTGCCTGTGCTGCATGCAAAGCCCGAATTGGTCAGGCTTGCAAGGCATCAAACCGGGCTTTCCGCAAAACCAGTATATCGGTTAACCCAGGATCAGGGTCAACCACGTGGCGCAGCGGCAAGGGTTCGGCGAGGGTCGCGATATCTGCGCCCGCCGCCACCCGTGCCAGCCGGGCCGCCCCGGCAGGCCCGGCCATGTCTGCCCCCTGGGGCAGGCCGATGGGTTCGCCCAGGGCGCTGGCAATCAGCCTGACCCACAGATCGGATTTTGTCCCACCACCCACAGCCAGAAACCGCTGCGCGATTGCACCGGCCCGGCGTTGGGCGGTAACACAATCAGCGATCTGGAACGCCACCCCCTCCATCGTCGCATAGCCCAGCATGGCGCGGTCAACGCCGGGATGCAGCCCCTCGATCCGGCCCGTCATGCCGGGCCGGTTCAACGGCGTGCGAATACCGTTCAGACAGGGCAGGAACACCGGAGCCTGCGTGATTTTGGCAAGCTCCAGCGCCGCCGCTTCGTTGGCCAATTGCGCCGCAGTGGTCCCGCCCAGCCGGGCGGTCCAGTCGAGCGAGGCTGTGGCACTCATCACCACGCCCATCGACAGGAACGTGTCAGGAGCGGCATGGGCGCTGGTTAATATCGCGGATTCTGGCCCCGGATGAAACGCATGATCAACGATACAGGCCACGCCCGAGGTGCCGATGGTCAGCACCGCTTCGCCGGGGGTCGCAGCCCCTGCCCCCAGGGTCGAACCC
>JANOMH010000385.1:0-4298 GCA_031420215.1 Rhodobacterales bacterium
TTCATTGAAACATTCCGCCGTATCGGCATGGACCCGTTCAAAGCCGTCCTTTACCCCGCATTGGAGAAATCCGATGCTGCCTGACACCCTGGCCCCAGCCTTAAGCCCGGTTCAAACCCGCGTCGACGACCTGAACAAGCGCTATAAACACCACGGCGCCACCGCCGTGCTGGAACGGGCGCTGACTGACCCACAGGTGGGAAAACTGGCCTTGGTCAGCTCTTTCGGCGCGGAATCCGTGGTCTTGCTGCATCTGGTGTCGATCATGGACCGCAATACGCCGGTGATCTTTATCGACACCGAAATGCTGTTTGCCGAAACGCTGACCTATCAGGCAGACCTTGCCGAACGGCTGCGCCTGACCGATGTGCGGATCATCAAACCCCGGCGCGAGGATGTGTTTGTCCGCGATAACGAAGGGTTGTTGCACCTGCACGACCCAGATGCCTGCTGCCATATGCGCAAGACCGAACCCTTGCAGCGCGCGCTATCCGGCTTTGACGCCTGGATCACGGGCAGGAAGCGGTATCAGGGCAAGACCCGGGCGGCGCTTGATTTTTTCGAGAACGAGGATGACCACCGGATTAAGGTGAACCCGCTGACCCATTGGACCAGCAGCGACCTGCAGGATTACATCATCGAAAACCGCTTGCCCCGGCATCCGCTGGTGGCCAAGGGCTATCCCTCGATTGGTTGCGCCCCCTGCACCACCCGGGTCAATGATGGCGAAGATCCCCGCGCCGGGCGCTGGCGCGATCTGGAGAAAGAAGAATGCGGCATTCATATCGTCGATGGCAAAGTGATGCGCCGCCCCAGTGCTGCAGCGTGAGGAGAGTGATATGAGTGTGATTGTCACCGATACCGGCTTTACCGCCGATGACTGGACCGCCGCGTTTGTGGCGCTGGCCGACCTTGCCGCCAATGACGACGGGCATGCACTGGCCGTGGATCTGGCCCCCACCGATGATCCGGCGCGGTTGCGCGACCGGCTGGCACATATCGACCTGATCCGGGTCGCATTCCCGTCCTTCAGCGATGGGCGCGGGTTCAGCATTGGCCGCAGTCTGCGGGCGATGGGCTATTGCGGGCGGCTGCGTGCGGCGGGCCATGTGATTGCCGATCAATATGCAATGGCCCGGCGGGATGGATTTGACGAGGTCGAGATCAACGACGATCTCGCAGCACGGCAGCCCGAAGCCGACTGGCTGGCCCGCGCCAACTGGCGTGCCCATGACTATCAGCGGCGGTTGCGCGGCTGATAGTCACCCGATTTCCTGATATTGCCTAAACCAGAGGGCGGCGCTATGGCCGCAATGAAACCATGACCGAGACGACTGTGAACACCCTGCCCCCCAAAGCCCCGACCCAGCCGGATGCGCAAATCATCACGGCGGTGACCCATTACACCGACTACCTTTTTTCATTCCGGGTCACCCGGCCGAAATCGCTGCGGTTCCGGTCGGGTGAATTTGTGATGATCGGGCTGATGGGGGACAATGGCAAACCCTTGCTGCGGGCCTATTCCATTGCGTCCCCGTCTTGGGACGAAGAGCTGGAGTTCTATTCGATCAAGGTGCCCGACGGCCCCCTGACCAGCCGGCTCCAGCATATCAAAGTCGGCGATCCGCTGATCCTGCGGCCCAAACCTGTGGGCACCTTGGTGCATGACGCAATCCTGCCTGGCAAACGGCTGTATTTTTTCGCCACCGGCACCGGCTTTGCGCCCTTCGCCTCCCTGCTGCGCGAACCTGAAACCTACGAACGGTTTGACGAAATCATCATGACCCACACCTGCCGGGACGTGGCCGAACTGACCTATGGGCGCAATCTGGTGGAAAGCCTGGCGGATGACCCGCTGATCGGCGAACTGGTCGGCGACAAATTGCGCTACTACCCGACCACCACGCGCGAGGTCAGCCCGAAAATGGGCCGGATCACGACGCTGATCGAAAGTGGCGAATTGTTCGCCGACCTTGGTGTGCCGCCACTGACCCCCGCGACGGACCGGGCGATGGTCTGCGGATCATTGGCGTTCAATCTGGATATCAAGGCGCTGCTGGAAAAGGCGGGCCTGCGCGAAGGCGCCAATTCCGAACCGGGCGAATTTGTGATTGAAAAGGCCTTTGTCGGCTAAGCCCCGCAAACCCTGTCTTTCTACCCCATTTCTTTGGGTTTCAAATATCCCGGGGGGGGGGCGCGGCACGCGCGGGGGCAGAGCCCCCACTCTTTCTCTCTTCGCCCACAAAAAAGCCGCCCGAGGTTACCCCCGGGCGGCTTTCTTTCGCCGAGCCGTCAGATCAACCAGCGATGGCGGCTTTGATCCGCTCCAGCACTGCGGGCAGCAGGCCGGGGAAATCGGCGGCACGGGTCACTGCCGTGGTCAGCGTGGCTTTCAGGGCCGCATCCATGGCCGATGCGTCGATCGCAGCGGTGACTTTGGCCAGATCGAAATTAGCCGGGTCAAGGATTTCGTCGATCGACATCGCCGGGGCAGCGGCAGCTGCGGCAGCAGCGGCTTGCTCGGCTGCGGCAGCTTCGGCAGCGGCTTGCTCGGCTGCGGCAGCAGCAGCGGCTTGCTCGGCAGCGGCAGCGTCGGCAGCGGCCTGATCAGTCGCGGCCTGTGTGACGGCGGCAGCATCAGCGGCGGCCTGATCGGTTGCGGCCTGGTCGGCGGCGGCGGCATCTGCGGCGGCCTGCTCGACTGCGGCGGCAGCTTCGGCATCCGTAGCAGCTTGCGCGGCTGCAGCAGCTTCGACGGCGGCGGCAGTTGCTGCGGCGGCGTCTTCAGCGATCTGGGCCGCAGCGGCTTCTGTCTCTAGTCTTTGAGCTTCGGCAGCCTCGGCAACCGGGTCGCGTCCGCTTAGCACATCAGCCGGGGTCCGGCCGTTGGACGCATATTCATAGCCGAAAAATCCCAGAATCGCGACGATGATAAGGATGATAATCGCTCTCATCTTTCCTGTCCCTCCAATAAACTTACAGGTTAGTGGACCCTCAAAGAGGGGCCTTAGCGCCTGATATGTCAGAACATGCTGCATTTGAAAAGCAGTAACCAAGGAAGACGGCGCCTTGTTCGGGTCAAAACGGCTGTTTTGCGGGTTGAACCGGCGGGGCAGCGCGACTAACTTGCAGCCGCGACATCCCTAACAGTCAAAAGGACATGAGCCATAGGACGCAGACCCCATAACGCACCCCCCGTGCGTGACACCGGCCCCCGCATCAATGAACGCATCCGGGGGTCTGATATTCGCCTGATCGGCGCCAATGGCGAAAACGTCGGGGTTATTTCACCCGAGCGGGCGCTTGTCATGGCCGAAGAAGCGGGGCTCGATCTGGTCGAGATTTCTCCCAATGCTGTCCCGCCCGTCTGCAAGATCATGGATTTCGGTAAATTCAAATACGAAACCCAAAAGAAAGAAGCGGACGCCCGCAAGAACCAGAAGGTCATCGAGATCAAAGAGGTCAAGTTCCGCCCGAACACTGACACCAACGATTACGATGTCAAAATGCGGTCGGTGTTCAAGTTTCTGGAAAACGGCGACAAGTGCAAGATCACCCTGCGCTTTCGCGGCCGCGAAATGGCGCACCAGGATCTGGGCCGGTTGCTGCTGGAACGGGTCGCCGAAGATGTAAAAGAAGTGGGCAAGGTCGAAAGCATGCCTCGCCTCGAAGGTAAGCAAATGGTCATGATGATTGGCCCGTCAAAGTAGCACGTATCGCAAATCCGCTATCCAAGGTTGAAATTCAGGGCCACTGCCACCGCAGTGGCCCTTGATATTTGGTTTGCGCCCGAAAAAAGATGACGCACCCTGTTTTCCATGCCTATTGTCATCAGAGCGGTGCACCGTTCAACCTATGATCTTCGTGGCCGAGGGAACCGATGCCGGGACAAATCGCGCAATCAGGTATGGGATTGGGTCAGACCGCAGTTCCAGATTACCGCGACAAAATCACTGCAATCCGCGACAGTCTGGACGGGGCCAGAACTGAACTGCTCGTCCGGTTCTTATTGCCCGGTATCGCAGTATCTCTGATAGCGTTCCTGATTGAAAACGTGACCGTTTTCATTTTTTATCTGTTCTATCTGCTGACCCAGGCATTGCTATTCGGCTACCTCGCCACCCGGCAGGCACATTGCACCCGACTAGTGTTCGCCACCTGACAGAAGATACCCGATGGCGGCTTAGAGCCCGTTGCTGCCGTTCAGGTTTAGTCCCGCTTGCCCGGAGTCAAGGCGCGGCACGCGCCGCCGGGCAGCGCCTGACCGCCCCATCGGGCAGGCGCTCCTGTAGCAGCGG
>JANOMH010000386.1:0-6448 GCA_031420215.1 Rhodobacterales bacterium
AACGCCCGCAGTGCAACCTTCGGTCAAGGCTGCGATGGCGGTGTCGGCGACTGCGACATGAGGGAGGCCGATCAGGAATGTCAGCGTGACAATCATCTGACGAAGCAAGTTCTGAAAAAACGGCATGCGATGCTCCAAAAATACAACCACTTTGGGGACCAATTTTGCGGCTAGAGCGGTTTGGGTTTTATGCGACGCATTCCCCCCGATCCCGCCCCGGCGAAGGCCGGGGTCCCGACGGCTCTCGTCAAAGCATCGAGGCCCCGGCCTTCGCCGGGGCGAGATCGGCCGAGGCGGTGGGCGATTCACATCGAAGGCAAACCGCTTTAATGCACGTTCCAATACGTGCGAACCGGTTCTTGGGGTAAAATACACGTTAAAACAAAAGGATAAAGCGGCACTGCTGATTCACATCAACGGCAAGCCGCTCTAACCCAGTTCACGCTCTCGTGTGGTTGCCCAGACCGGTCGCTGCACTATCCTTGGTCTGTCTGTCCCGCCAATGGAGTGAGAGCGATGACCCGTATGAAAGCCAGCGACTTTGATCCGCGCCTTTTGGCCCTCTTTGACGGCTATGTGCATGGAAAAATGACCAAGCGCGAGTTTCTGCAGCAAGCCCCGCAATATGCGGCGGCCGGGCTGACGGCAGCCGCCATCCTTGCGTCACTTCAACCCAATTATGCCTCGGCCCAACAAGTCGCCCCGGACGACCCGGCGATCGAGACTATGGTCGCAGAATATGACAGCCCCGAAGGCCATGGCCTGATCCGGGGTCTGATGGCCAAGCCCGCCGGAACGACCGGGCCGCTGCCCGCCGTGCTGGTGATCCACGAAAACCGCGGCCTGAACCCCTATATCGAAGATGTGGTGCGCCGCGTAGCCAAGGCGGGCTACCTCGCTTTTGGCCCCGATGGTCTGACCCCGCTGGGCGGCTATCCCGGCACCGATGATCAGGGCCGCGAGATGCAGGGCACCATGGACCCGGCCAAACTGATGGAAGATTTCTTTGCCGCCTTTACTTTTCTGGAAACGCACGAAGGCAGCACCGGCAAGGTGGGTGCCGTGGGGTTTTGCTATGGCGGTTCAGTTGCCAATGCGCTGGCCGTGGCGTTTCCGACACTTGCAGCCTCGGTGCCGTTCTATGGCGGGCAACCGACTGCCGCCGAAGTCCCCTCAATCCAGGCGCCGCTCTTGCTGCATTTTGCGCAGCTGGACGACCGGGTGAACGCTGGCTGGCCAGATTACGAAGCGGCACTCAAGGCCAATGGCAAAACCTACGAAGCATTTATTTACGAGGCTGCAAATCACGGGTTCCACAATGACACAACGCCCCGCTTTGACCCGGCAGCGGCGGCTTTGGCATGGGAGCGGACTTTGGCGCATTTCGCCGCCAATCTGGTCTGAACACCAAAGGCCCCAGGACAGCCGGGGCCTTTGTCGCAAGCAAAGCTAAGTCAGGCTGACCTTGCGCAGATACGGCAGCACCGTCGTGTAGCTGCCATACTTCGCCGTCGCCGCCTCGTTCGACACCGACATCGGAATGATCACATCATCACCGACATTCCAGTTCGCCGGGGTGGCCACGGTATTCTTGGCCGCGGTCTGCAACGCATCCAGCGCGCGCAGCACCTCGGCAAAGTTGCGGCCCACATTCATCGGATAAGTCATGCTCAGCTTGAGCTTTTTATCCGGCCCGATGATGAACACGACGCGGACGGTGGCGGTGTCATTCGGGGTCGCATTGTCGGGCAGATAGGCCTCGGCGGGCAACATATCAAAGGCTTTGGACAGGGTCAGATCCTTGTCAGCCACAATCGGAAAATTCGGCTTGGCCCCGCCCGCGGTTTCAATATCCACTTTCCATTTCTTGTGATCAGCCACGCCGTCCACCGAAATACCCATCACTTTGGTGCCGCGTTTGGCCCATTCATCGGCCAATTGCGCCACGGCACCAAACTCGGTGGTGCACACCGGGGTGAAATCCTTGGGGTGTGAAAACAGGATCGCCCAGCTGTCGCCAATCCAGTCATGCAAGGTCATCGTGCCCTGATCGGTTTGCACGGTCAGGTTCGGGATGGTGTCATTGATGCGCAGGCCCATGTCGGTGCTCCTTAAATTCCTGTCGCGACCCGGCGAAGCCGCGCCCGTCTGAACTCTATATAAACACCGCAACAGCAATCGGCTACTCTGCGTCAGCAAACCGGGCATGCAATTTCTGCCGAACCAAGGAAAGGACCATGATCGAATAAGCCATTGCCATAGTGGCTGGACCGGGCGGCAGTTTAGCTTAGGGGGGAGGCGGACATTTTTGTCCGACTCGGATCAGGCCGGTCATTCAAGTGCAATTTCACACACAACTGGTGCAAAAGCGCCGGTTGCGTGCTTTCTGATCTTGCTTATGTTCTGCTCCAACCACTTCACAGAGGACCATATCATGCTGACCCAGATCAAAGGCCTGCACCACGTCACCTCGCTGGCCTCCAGTGCCTCTGAAAACAATGCCTTCTTCACCCAGGTGCTCGGTCAGCGCCGGGTCAAGAAGACCGTCAACTTCGACGCCCCCGATGTCTATCACCTGTATTATGGCGACGAAGTCGGCACCCCCGGCACAGTGATGACCTATTTTCCATTCCCTCGCGCCGCGCGGGGCAAGGCGGGCACGGGCGAGGTGGGGACGACTGCCTATGCCGTGCCCAAAGGGTCGACCAAAGCCTGGGCTGACCGTCTGGCCACCTTTGACGTGGCCAATGTCACCGCCGATACCCGTTTCGGGCAAACCCGTCTGCTGTTTGACGCCCCCGACGGCGACCGGTTTGCGTTGGTCGAAACCGACGATCCCCGCTCGCCTTGGGTCGGCAATGGCGTCAGCGCCGACATGGCAATCCGGGGCTTTCATTCCGCCGCTATGCGGCTGCGGGATGCCGGGGCCACGGCGGCGCTGTTGAAATTCATGGGGTATCAGGAAACCGACCGGGCCGGGAACATCACCCGTTTTTCAACGCCCAACGGCACCGACGCCACGATTATCGACCTTGAAGCCCTGCCCGACGCCGCCCCCGCCCTGTCGGGGGCCGGATCGGTCCACCACATCGCCTTTGCGGTCGAAAACCGCGCCCGGCAACTCGAGGTCCGCGAGGCCTTGAAAGATACCGGCTGGCAGGTCACGCCCGTTATCGACCGGGATTATTTCTACGCCATCTACTTTCGGACCCCCGGCGGCGTGCTGTTCGAAGTGGCCACAAACGAACCCGGCTTCAACCGGGACGAGGATACAGCGCACCTGGGAGAAATGTTGAAACTGCCCAGCCAACACGAACATCTGCGGCTGCGTTTGGAAAAACTGCTCGAACCGATTGGAAACTAGAATGATCGCGGCGCGCACCAAAGGCACCCCGGACGGCCCGCTGTTCCTGACCTTCCATGGGACCGGGGGCAGTGAGCAGCAATTCCACGGTTTCGCCCATGATTTGCTGCCCACAGCACATATTACCAGTCCCCGGGGCGAAGTGTCCGAAGGCGGTGCGTTGCGGTACTTCCGGCGCACCGGCGAAGGGGTGTTCGACATGGCCGATCTGGCCAATCGCACGGCCACGATGGGCAACTTCATCGCCACCGAACAGGCCGCGACCGGGGCCGCCCGGGTCATCGGCCTGGGGTATTCCAACGGGGCCAATATCCTTGCCTCAGTCAGCTTTCAGCGCCCCGCGCTGTTGGCCGACCTGATCCTGCTACACCCGCTGATCCCCTTTGACCCCGCCCCGCAGCCGGGGTTGGCCGGGCGGCGTGTCCTGATCACCGCAGGGCGGCGCGACCCGATCTGCCCGGCTGCACTGACCCAAAAGCTGGCCGATTACTACATCGCGCAAGGGGCCAGCGTTATGGTGCATTGGCAGTCTGGCGGGCACGAAATCGCCCCCGGGGAAATCAACGCCATTTCCTCATTTCTGCGAATCTGAACCTTGCATTTCTCTGGGACTTAAATATCCCCGCCGGAGGCTCCTGTCCCGCCACCAGTCCGGCCCATCAAAATCTGACCACCAAGTTCAGACCACCCTCAAAACGGACATTTCGCCGTCACCCGCACCCCTCTACCACCATCTGGATGCCGAAACTGCAAGGTCTCGGAATGCAGCATCAGGCGTGGGAATTCCCGCGCCGGACCTGTGGCATAAATAGGGTCACCCAAAATCGGATGCCCCAGCGACAGCATATGCACCCGCAGCTGATGCGACCGGCCAGTGCGGGGCATCAAGCGCAGCCGGGTTTCTCCATCCCCGACCCGGACCACCCGCCAGTCGGTCTGCGCCGCCCGACCATTGACCATATCCACCATCTGCCGCGGCCGGTTCGGCCAATCGACGATCAGGGGCAGATCGACGGTGCCCTCGCGCTGCGCCATCTCGCCCCAGACTCGCGCCACATAAGTCTTTTTCGTCTGCCGGTTTTCGAATTGCAGCCCCAGATGGCGCTGCGCATGCGGGGTCAGGGCAAAGATCATCACGCCCGACGTATCCCGGTCCAGCCGGTGCACCAGCAAGGCATCGGGAAACACCGCCTGCAGCCGGGCCAGCAGGCAATCGGCCAGATCCTCGCCCTTGCCCGGCACCGACAACAGCCCGGCGGGTTTGTCGACCAGCACCACCTGATGATCCTGATGCAGCAGGACCAAAGGGCCAGTCGGCGGGGCGTAGATCGAGTCCATACGAAGTGTCCTGTAGGGTGGGTGAAACCCACGTCACCGGACCGCAATCATCATGAACCGGGCCACCTTTCAACTGCCATTCTCAGGCTTGATCCCGCCGCCCACATGGTCTCTGATCCGCCCAAGCCCGCCCCCAGATGGATCACCCCATGCCCCTCTACGACTTCTCGCTCGACACTCTGCGCATCTATCAAAGCGATGTGCCCACCCCCGCCGATTTCGACAGCTTCTGGGCCAATACCCTGTCCGGAACCCGCGCGCATCCACTGGCCGCGACCTTCACTCCCACCGCGCCCGACCTGAAACTGGTGGACGCCTTCGACGTCACCTATGCCGGGTTCGGCGGCCATCCGATCAAGGCCTGGCTGATCCTGCCGCGCAACGCCACCGGGCCGTTGCCCTGCGTAGTCAAATTCGTCGGCTACGGCGGTGGGCGCGGTTTCCCGCATGACCACTTGCTCTGGCCGAACTCGGGCTATGCGCTGTTGGTGATGGACACGCGGGGCCAAGGCAGCACATGGTCCAGGGGCGACACGCCCGACCCGGTGGGCTCCGACCCCGCCCATCCCGGTTTCATGACGCGCGGCATTCTGGACCCCGCGACCTATTACTACCGCCGGGTGTTCACCGACGGCGTCCGCGCGGTCGAGGCGGCGCGCAGCCACCCCGCCATCGACCCGGCCCGGATCGCGGTGACCGGGGGCAGTCAGGGCGGCGGGATTGCGCTGGCGGTGGCGGGACTTGACCCGTTGGTCAAGGCAGTCATGCCCGACGTCCCGTTCCTGTGCGATTTCCCCCGCTCCGTCACCGTCACCCCGCGCGACCCCTACCCCGAAATCTCGCGCTTTCTGGCGGTGCACCGGGACAAGGTAGAGCGCGTATTCCAGACTCTGACCTATTTCGACGGCGTCAATTTTGCACGCAGGATACAGGCGGCAGCACTGGTCTCGGTCGGCCTGATGGACACCATCTGCCCGCCGTCGACCGTATTCGGGGCGTTCAATGCCTTGGGGTCAGCTAATAAAACCATCCGCGAATACGCCTTCAACGACCACGAGGGCGGGGGAGGGTTTCAGGAACGGGAACAGGCGGCGTGGTTGGCGAGGAGGTTGTAAGGTGGGTGAAACCCACCTTACGCGCATTTGACCATGGCCGCTTTAACAGTTTCCAACGCGATGAGCCCATAGCAGACCATACCTTTTTGCCCGGAATCAAGGCGCGTAGCGCCGCCGGGCAGCGCCTGACCGCCCCCACGGGCAGGCGCTCCTGTAGCAGCGGTGCGTCGAACATCTACGGCAGTGGCGGCACTATAAAGCTCTGCCGAACTGGCATTGCTGCGCCCACCCGGCGGTCAGGCGCTGCCCTGTGTCCGGAGAGGCAGGTCAATGACCGCTTCGTCCGCACAGCGGCTATTCAAAGTCAGAACAGAAAACCTTGGGGCAGTCTGACTTTGCCAGTAACGGCGACCGCCCCCCTACCCCCTTACCCGCTCCCCCTTCGGATCATACATCGGCTTGAGCGACGCCTCGGCCCCCACCCTGACCCCCGCCACATCCACCGCCCAGCTTGACGCCAGCAGATCGGCCACGCTTTCCCCCGGACAGGGCACATAGCCCATGCCAATCGCGCCCCCCAGATGGTGCACATAGGCGCCCGAGGACAGAGGCCCGACGATTCTCCCATCCCGCAGGATCGGCTCATTGTGATACAGCAGCGGCTCCGGGTCGGTCAGCCGGAACTGCACCA
>JANOMH010000387.1:0-3005 GCA_031420215.1 Rhodobacterales bacterium
GGCCATCTTGGCCCCGATGCGGACCTCAAGTTCAAGGACGGCGACGAAGGCCGCTTTGTGTTCCACGCCGAAACCACCGACCGGCTGCTGGTGTTCGGGTCGAACGGGCGGTTTTATACTGTGGGGGCCACAACTTTGCCCGGCGGTCGCGGTATGGGCGAACCCCTGCGCCTGATGATCGACCTGCCGAACGAAGCGCAGATCGTCGGGTTTTTCATCCATAAACCGGGCCGCAAACTGCTGGTCGCCTCCGATGCGGGTGATGGGTTCGTAGTGGCCGAAGATGAGGTGATCGCCCAGACCCGCGCGGGCAAACTGGTGCTGAACCTTGCCGAGGGCGTGCTGGCCAAAATCTGCATTCCCGCGCTGGGCGACCATGTGGCCGTGGTGGGCGAAAACCGCAAACTGCTCGTATTTCCACTGGCCGAACTGCCCGAAATGGGCCGGGGCAAGGGCGTGCGCTTGCAGAAATACAAGGACGGTGGGCTGGCCGATGTGGCGACGCTGACTTTGGCCACGGGGCTAAGTTGGAAAGACCAGGGCGGGCGCAATCGCACGGAACCCGACCTGACCGAATGGCTGGCCAAACGCGCCACCGCCGGGCGTATGGCCCCACGAGGATTCCCGCGTGACAACCGGTTTAACTGATTTCAATTGCTTTGGTCCGCAGGCGAAACGACCGCTTTACCCCCCCAACAACGTACATGAAATCGCTTGATCGGCCTGCGAAAGCTCGGCCACCGGCCCCTCGACCAGCCCGCAATTCAGAATGTTGTTTTCGTCCACGAGCCGGGCTGAATAGACATTCACATTCACCAATGGGCCAACGACCCATTCCAGCGGTGCGCCGTTCAGAAAGCCACCCAGTTCAACGGTTTGATTGGCTGGAAAGATATTGGCCTCTTCATGGCCCAGATAGACCATGCCCATCTCATCGGTGGGTGCATCCTCTCGGGCCGGGTCGCCGGAATAATAGGCGCTGACCGTCACCCATTCGCCAAGGCTGGTCAGTTTGGCGATGGTCGCCTCGTCAAAGCTGATGGCGATGGTGATTTTATTGCCCTCTGCCAGCGCGCCGGTAGCAATGGCAGTCGTGCAAACCAGCCCGAGTATGAAACGTTTCAATTTACCCTCCAACATGTCCGACCTTGCCAAAAGCTACGACCGGGCGGGGGGGCGGTCAAGCGCGGCTAGGCCCCGGCCCAAAGCCGGAGCAGATTGCTGCGGGTTTTGGCGATGGTGTCATAGACGGCTGATTTACCGTCGGTGGCCTCAATGGTTGCCAGCGCCTGATCCAGATCGAACAGCACCTCACGCTCGGCGGCGCCCCTGATCCAGCTTTCGACCCAGCCGACAATCGCCAGCCTTTCGCCGCTGGTCACAGGGGTGACCCGGTGCAGGCTGGTCGAGGGATACAGGATCAGATCACCTGCAGCCAGTTTCACCTCGCGCGGGGCGAAATGATCCTCAACTTCCAGCGCGCCACCGTCATAGGTTTCGGGGTCGGACAGGAACAGGGTAAAGGACAGATCGGTGCGCAAACCCTGCATCAGCGCATCATCGACATGCAGGCCATAGGTTTGCCCTGTGCGGTAGCGCGACAGGATCAGTGGGGTGATGTGGCGGGGGCGGGCCGCGGCGGCAAAGACCGGATGGGCCAGAATGGCCTTTTTAGCCTTGTCCAGCAGCGCATCCCGCGCGGGGGACGCCGACGCCTGATCATTGGCTTTGACTTGCCGGGCAATCCGGCCCGCCGTAGCCCGGCCATCGGCAAAGGTCAGATCAGCAGTCGCCGCACGGCAGGCGGCAACCTCGGCTGGGGTCAGGATCCCTGAGATGGCCATAAACATGGCGGGGTCGCCCTTTATTTGACCGACAAGGCGGCCAGTTCGATCCGGGCGGCGGCACCATAAAGGATGTCAGCGCTGCCTGACACTGGCCCATCGGGGGCAAGGGCCGCAAAAGCGGTGTCCGCCTCGGCCAAGGCTGCGGTGACTTTGGCGGCGGCAGCAGCCACGGTGGGGTCGTCCGACAGGGCCAGTTCTGCGGCGCGGGCCTTGGCGGATTGCACAAAACCCCAGGCGTCCTGATATTCGTGAAGTTCGGCAATGGTCCCGTCCACCACGCCGACGGCATATTCGTCTGCTGCGGTGCGCAGAATGATCGCCAGCGCGTCAAACTGCATGCGTGGTGCAATCCCTTCACCGGCTTCGGTGATCTCGGTGACAATAGCGTCAAAGGCGGCTTGGGCATCGGCCACGGGCGCGCCGGTTTCGACGGTTGTCGCGAGGGCCGTTAGTTGCGGTGCGAACCCTTCGGCTCCGCGTTGTTCCAACTGCGGGGCGAGGTCGGCGTAAATCTCGTCTTGCGGATGTTTCATATGGGTGATGGCCATGTCGGCCCTGCCCTCTGTGTACAAGGCGAGGCCCGCGCGCAGATGCCCTTCGACAAAGCCGAGAGCGGCGAGATAACCGGCATCCTCGGGGGCTGCGGCAACGGCTCCGGCCTCGCCACCTTCGCCGCCTTCGGCTTGGGCCAGCCAGATGGTTTCAGGCCCGGACTGCAGCGTGTCTGCAATCACAGGGGCCGCTGCAACCATGCCAGCCGCGCTGCCAACAAGCGCAAGTGAGGTCCAAAGCCGGGGGGTGGGGGTGCGTGAAAGTGGGGCTGACATGGGGGCTCCAATATATCTGACTGTTTCTATCGGTAATTTGACCCGGCAAAGTTGTCAATCCCAATGTTGACTGTTTTACTTTGGATTGACCGCGGATTCATGGCCCCGCGAACTGCTGCTTGATTTCCCTACCCAATCTCAATAAATCGCGCGCGTCAAAGAGCCGGGCCAGATGTGGCCGCTGTCGATTAAGGAGGCCATCATGGCAAAGGCAAAGTTTGAACGGACCAAACCGCACGTCAACATTGGCACGATCGGCCACGTTGACCACGGCAAAACAACGCTGACGGCGGCGATCACGAAATACTTCGGCGATTTCAAGTCTTATGAC
>JANOMH010000388.1:0-14865 GCA_031420215.1 Rhodobacterales bacterium
GCGTTTTTCGGCGGGCACAATGTCCTGCCCGGCCAGTCCGAGGCGGGCCACTTTGACTGTGCGCTGGGTCGGCTTGTCTTGCCTGATGCGGCGCGGGTTGGCCCCGGCCATCTGACGTTTCGGCCCGAGGCGGTGCGGATCGGTATTGCTCCGGTCAACGCCATCGCGGCCCTTGTGGCCGAACGGTTGTATCTGGGCACTCAGACCCGGCTGCGACTGGCGGTTGGCGATAGCATCATCGAGGCGGTCCTGTCCCCCGATCTTGCCTATGGCATTGCGACTGGTGACAGGATTACCATCAACCTGCCGCCGCAAAGCCTGTGGGTGATGCCATAAGGATCGGAGTTCACGCAGACTGTGAGGGCAGATGTATGTCTCTAACGCCCACGCATCGACAGCTTTCCAAAGACTTCGGCTGCGTCATCAATAAAGTGCCGAAACAGCTCTGCTGCCGGCAAGGCGCGGTTCAGGCTGGCAGCTTGTCCGCAAAGGTGGAACGAAGCTTCGCTATCCGGCCCCACATCCAGAGGCGGCTCGCTCAGCGCGTACATCTGCCGGAAGGCCGGCAAAGGTTCGCACGACTTTTCCATTGCTTCGGCGAACCGGGATCGCATCGCGCGCGCCGACCGGCCGGAAAAAGCGTCGATCACCATCGTATCGGTATCGCTGGCTTTGGCCAGCAATGCCCGCCGGGGGGCGTCGGTTCCAGCCTCTGGACAGGACAGAAATCCAGTGCCGATCTGCGCGCCGCAGGCCCCAAAGCAAAGACCGCCGCGATCCCCCGCCCGCCCGCCTCCCATCCCTGCGCGATGACCGCATCCAGTCTAACCACTTCCAGCAGGGGTGCCTCGGCCACAGTCGTTGCGGTACTGATCAAAATGATGCCTGCCGACCTGAGGGCGGCAATTGCAGCCGCGCCGGGAACGTCGAAGTGAAAGCGGACCACAGCGGGGCGAAGTTCAAGCAACAACGACAGCCAGTCATCATCGAACGCCGGGGCTAGATCGGGAAGTTCGCGCGGCGGAGCGTCCAGGCCGAGGGCGCTGTACCTGGGTTGCAGGCGCTGGCGCGTTCGCTCATGCACAGCAGCCTCGGTCTTTGGTTTGGCCTGACTGAAGAAATCGAGGTTGAATGGCCGGTCGCTGACAGTGCGCAATGCGGCAGTGGCGGCACGCAGGTTCTCGATTGTCATTTCGCCGCATCCCAGTGACCCAAGGCCGCCTATGCCGCTGGCGGCTTGCCCTGCTGCAATGCTTACCGTCCTGCCTGGTCGTGATAGGTGCGCCGCAGGGTTTGAAGTCGCAGCAAACTATAGCGCAACCCATAGCAGTGGTGCCGGAACGCAGGATGTGGCCGTCCGCAACCTTTACCCAAGCCAATGGCCTGGCCTGCTATGGCGAGAGCGTCGCTTATATCGGTTGTTCCAAGGCATCGGGGTCTTGCCCTATTGGGTCGAGGGCCGGGCAGGCATGGTCAGGAACCTGATCGAAGGGCCGGACCCAATCCCTATCCTCAGATCGTGATCCCTCCATCGACGTTGATCACCTGGCCGGTCATGAACACCCCGTCCTCCGAGGCGAGATAGGCACACATTCCCGCGATTTCCTGCGGCGTGCCAAAGCGTCCGGCGGGCTGGCGGCTCAGGAACATCTGCTCTGCCGCCTCGGGCCCGCCGACCGTTTGTCCAAGATCGATGATCCGTTGGCGCAAGGATGGGGAATCCACGGTGCCGGGGCAGACTGCGTTGCAGCGGATCTTGTGGTGCAGGTAATCCGCCGCCACCGCCTTGGTCAGGCCGATCACCCCGGCCTTGGCGGCGCCGTAAGCCGCCCGGCGCGCAAATCCCTTGGTCGATGACGCGACCGAGGCGATAGTGACAATGCTGCCGCCCAGCGCCTTCATCTTTGGAATGGCCGCCCCCAGAACGTAATAGGCGCTGTCCAGCGTGATCGCCATGGAACGGCGCCACTCCGCTGGACTGCATTCCTCAATCGTGCCCTGATGGACGTAACCCACGGCATGGATCAGCACATCAACCCGCTGAAATTGCGCGAAATAGGCGGTCACGGCGGCCATGTCGGTGGCATCCAGAACCGCCTTTTCCGCCCCCTCCAGCGAGGCCAAAGGCCCGCTGTTCAGGTCACTGGCGAACACCGTCGCCCCCTCGGCCAGCAGCCGTTCGGCCACGGCCCGGCCAATCCCTTGTCCCGCCGCCGTCACCACAGCGATCTTGCCCGCCAGCCTATGCTGCATATCCATCATGATCCCCGCTTTTTGCCCCACCATGTCGCGGCCAATGGCTGGCCCCGCACAAATTCCCCGGCGCGCATATCCTCGCCAATCCGCAACAGCTCGTTCCATTTGGCGAGCCGTTCCGACCGGGTGATCGAACCCACCTTGAGTTGCCCCGCCCCCAGCCCCACGGCCAGATGGCTGATCGACACATCCTCGGTTTCGCCGGACCGGGCCGACACGATCCGCCCCCAACCCGCCGTTTCCGCCGCTGTCAACGCGGCGATGGTTTCCGTCACTGTGCCCGCCTGATTGACCTTGATCAAGGCGGCATTGCAGGCCCGATCTACCGCCGCCGCGCTGATCAGCGCGGCATTGGTGACCAGATAATCATCGCCGATGATCTGCACTCTATCCCCGAACCGGGCGGTAAAGGCTTGCATGCCCTCGCGGTCATCTTCGGCCAAGGGATCCTCGATGGAGGCAATCGCATAGGCGTCAATCCAGCCGCCCAGCAGGTCGATCATTTGCCCCGCATCCAGCATCTGCCCGTCCAGCGCCATGGTATAGCGGCCATCGTGGCCAAATTCCGACGCCGCAATATCCAGCGACACAACGACCCGGTCGCCGGGCTTTTCGCCTGCCAGTTCAATCGCCTTCATCAAGGTCTCCAGCGCTTGTTCATTGCTGGCAAAGTCCGGCCACCAGCCGCCTTCATCCGCTACGCCCATCAGCCGGCCCTTGGCGGCCATCAGCGATCCGGCGGCAATATAGATTTCCGAAGTGACCTCCATCACCTCGTCCAGACAGGTGGCCCCGGGCACCATCACCATGACATCCTGCACATCAATGCGCCGCCCGGCATGGGCCCCGCCGCCGAAAATCTGAATCTCGGGCAGGGGCAGGCTGGGGGTCTGGCCATAGCTTTGCGCCAGATGGGCCCACAGCGGCAGGCCCCGCGCCGCAGCCACTGCATGGGCCAGCGCCAGCGAACAGGCGACCATCGCATTGCCGCCCAGTGCCGACTTCAGCGGGGTTCCGTCAAGCGCGACCATTGCGGCGTCACAGCCCGCCTGATCCGCCGCATCGCGGCCGAGAAGCAACGGGGCGATCCGGTCTGTGACACTGGCGCAGGCCCGGCGCACATCCATCCCGGCCAGTTTCAGCCCGCCATCGCGCAAATCCAGCGCTTCCCGACTGCCACGCGACGCACCGGCAGGCGCAATAGCTCGCCCCTTGGCCCCGCAAGCCAGATGCACCTCGGCCTCGACCGTGGGCCTGCCCCGGCTGTCCCAGACGCGGCGGGCCAGAACATGGGTGATCGTCGTGTCGGTCATCTGGCTTCCTTTGCAGCAGGCAAGTGGTCGCCGATGGCCTGAACCAAGGCCGTCAGGCCCGAATGATGCTGCGCCAGCAACCCCAGTGCCAACTGGCGGACTGAGGTGCGCTCTTGCTCTGACAGATATTCTACCGGCGATTTGCCGTCGATCCGGGCGAGCATCAGGGCAGGGACCAAAGCCGCCACACGGGCTTGCAGGTAAGCGGCGTCCTCCCAGCTTACATGCGGGGCATAGGCGGCCCAGAATCCGGCGATACTGGCCAAAATCCGGGGATCCACATGCACCGCTTTCAACACCAGATGATTGATGCAAAACGCCAGATCAAAGGCCGGATCGCCCATTGTGGCGCACTCGGCATCCAGAAACACCGGGCCAGCGGGGCGGATCAGGATATTCTTGGGGCTGACATCGCCGTGAATCAGGGTCTGTTTGGCCTGATAGAGACTGTTTGTCAGCCCAGTCAATTTGTCGGCGATGTCGGGATGCCGGGTCGCGGTGAAACTGAGGTATGGCTCAATCCGGATGGCGCGGAACATGTCGCGGTTATCAAAGCCGGCGCGGTCGAAACCAGCGGCGGCACCCGCACGGTGAATCCGGCCCAATCTGTCACCGACCAACGCTGCCTCTTGCCCCAGCGACCTCCCGGCCAGCAAGGCGGATTTCCACAACACCACATCCGGTCCGTCGATCAGCTCCATCGCAAAGCCACAGGCCGCATCATCGCGGCCAAACAGATGCGGCACCGCCCCCGGGACTACGGATTCAACGAACCTGAGCCACTCATATTCCGCCCGGTTCCGGCTGATCGGCACGCGCCAGTCCTGCGCCACCCGCAACCGGTCCAGCGCGAATTTGACACAGAATGCGCCGCGCGTGGTCTGCACCACCCCGATGTCCGAGGCGACACCTCCGGTCAGTGGCCTGACCGACAGGATGTCAGCTTTGGTGGCAAGCCCCAGGGTGACAACCAACCCCGTGGCGCGGTCAGTAAAGTCTTGCATCATGCAGGGGCCGCCCCGGTATCTGGAGTTGTCGCGCCTTTATCGCCGGATTGGGCGGAAAAGTCGCCCCCCACTTATGCCCGGCTAAAGGGTATTATCCCGCAAACACCGGCCCCACCCCGATTTCGACCAGACCCTCGCCGTCATGCAACACAAACAGCGCACTTAGCCTCTGGGTCCGGGCCATGACTGGGCCATCGGTCGGACCCAATACCAGCAGCGCCGTGGCCCAGCCATCGGCCTGCATACAAGTTGGGGCCAGCACGGTGACCGAGGCGACAGAGTTCTCAACCGGCGCACCTTGCCGCGCATCCATCGTATGCGACAGACGCTTGCCATCCCTTTCAATGTAATGCCGGTAGTCGCCAGTAGTCGCCACCGCCTGATCGGTCAGGGTAATCACACCCCGCACCGCCCGCGCGCCCGGCACCGGCTGTTCCAGGGCCACCAACCATTGTTGCCCACCCGGTTTGACCCCACGCGCCCGCATTTCGCCGTCGATCCCCACCAGCCAGGCGGCAATGCCGAACCCATCCAGCACCTGCGCCAACTGATCCACGCCATAGCCTTTGGCGATGCCGGACAGATCGAGGGCGAGCGGCGCAGTCTTGCGCGCCTGCCCGGCAATCACATCCAGCGCTAAGGTTTCGGCCGTGGCCTGCGCCCTTGGCAAAGCAGGAACCCCCGCCTGCGCCCCGAACCCCCACTGCGCCACCAGATCGCCGACGCCCATGTCAAAGGCCCCGTCCGAGTCCCGCCCAATCTGCAGCCCCGCCACCAATACCGTGCTAAGGCCGGGTGGCACAGCGACCCAATCCCCCACCGGGGCGGCGTTCAGGCGCATCAGGTCGGATGTGGGTCGCCAGTTGGACATCTGCGCCTCGACCCGTTCAACCGCTGCGGCCAAGGCAGTCTGGATCGCGGCCTGATCGACCCTGTCCGCATAGAACAGCGCCGACCAGCGGCTGCCCATGCAGGGGCCGCTCAGCGCCCGCTTAATAGACATCTTCGATATACTTCCCCGCCGCCCGCATTTTCGCGGCACTCAGTTCCAGCGGCGCTAGAATCTCATCCAATGCCAGCGCCACTCCATGGCCCATCTCGCGGCCGCCACAGACGATGATCTGGGCACCTATGGCGATCAGCTTGCGCAACGCTTCCTGATCGTCGCGCAGGCGGTCCTGCACATAGGCGCGCTTAGTCACGCGGGAAAAGGCGGTGATCAGCCGGGTCAGGCGGTTGTCTGTGGTCCAGCCCTGCAAGTCCGGTTGATACAGGAAATCCGACTGTGGATCGCGCGCGCCGAAATACAGATGCATCGGGCGGCGTTTGCGATTGTGCCGGATGAACCCGGCAAGCGGGCCGATGCCGGTGCCCGCACCGATCAGGATCACCGGCTTGTGGCCGCGCATCGGGCGAAATTCGGGGTTCGGTTTGACAAAGCCCTGAATCGTATCGCCCGGTTGCAAGGCGAACAATGCGCCGGAACACAACCCGCCGGGCTGCTTGCGCACACAAAACTCCAACACTCCGTCAGATCGGGCCGTGGCCAGCGAATAGAACCGGGGCATCGTGCTGCCGGGGGGCAGGATGCCTGCCAGATCGCCGGGTTCAAACCCCGGCAACCCGCGCCAGCGCCGCCAGACCCCGCGCAACCCGGTCCCCGTTTCATCCGCCACAAAGCGCAGCACCGCCGCCGGGCTTTGCCATTCAGCCCCATAATCGACGCGGCTTAGCAGCTTCAGCCGTATCGTCGGCGGCTGTTTGGCCACATGGGTCAGGAGCAGCGGAGCGCCCAAGGCAACCCCGACCGCCTGCCCCCAACGGGCAAAGTCCTGCGCTGATTGCCGGTCAATGGTTTCCAATGGCAGCAGCGCTGGCCAGCCCTTGCCCATGATGGCGTCGGCCACATCTGCGGCGAACTGGCAGAACTGCGGGAATTGCCGGTCGCCAAAGCCAAGGACAGCCACCGCACAACCGGGGTCTTTGACAGCTCCCAGCCGGGCCAGAAACCCGGCGGCAGAGGCGGGGGCATCGCCATCGCCATAGGTCGCGGTCAGAATGAATATCCGTTTGGCCCGGCGATAGGCGGGGGCAAAGCTGTTCATCGGGGCGGCATGCACCGCATGGCCCTGTGCGGTCAGCGCCGCATGCAGGGTCTGCGCGAAGCCCCAGGTGCTGTTGCCTTCGGAGCCCACCAGAATGATCGTATCCGCTGCTTGTGCGGACACATTGCCGACAATCCGGGGCTGACCACCCCTGCGCGCCCACCAGACCAACGCGCCCGATACCGCCAGAACCGGCACCATCAGCGCCCCGGCCCCCAGGATCAGCGCCAGCCACCACAGACCCTGCCCGGTGTGCAGCATGAAGACGAACTCATAGACTTGCCGGGCCGGGCCATTGTCCAGCCAGTCCAGCATCTGCCCGGTCGACTGGTCGATATAGCCCATGCCGGTGCTGGTGGTCAGGGTGAACACGTCGGTCGGGTCGGTCGCATAGGGCAGGGCCAGTTCGCGCAACGCACTCAGGTCGGTTTGCTGCAGGATCGGAATATCGCCCACGGCAATCGGCGGACCACCGTTGACCGATGCGGGAAAGGCCGGTTCCGCATCCATCCCATCCGGGATAAAGCCGAATGTTGTCAGCGACATATAGGCCCCGGTCAGCGCCGATAGCAGCAATCCAGCCACCGCAAACCGGCCGATCTGCACATGCAGCCTTTGCCGCCCGGTGCCGCGCGCCCGGCCCAGGATGGCGGACCACCCGCCCATGCGCGCAGCGAGCAGAGCCGCACCAGAGAGGGCCATGGCAAGCGTGATTGCCGCTCCCACCCCGGCAACTGCCCGGCCCGTATCGCCCAGCAGAAAGGCGCGGTGCAGGTCGGTGATCCAGCGGGTAAAGCCCGAGGGGGCATAAGCGGCGATCCCCACCCCTGTCGTCGGATCAACTATGTCGGCAAACGGCGTGTCGCCAGCAAAAGCGTAAACCACGATCTGGCCAGAGGGTTTGCGGACAATCCGCTCTGCCTCGGGAAAATGGTCGATGATGGCGGTGGCCAAGGCAGCGACACTCATCACCGGCTGTGACGACACCGCCCGCCCCAGCGCCGGATCAATCGACAGGATCGATCCGGTCAGCGCAAGGACCGCGATGAACAGCCCCGCGATCAGACCGGGGAAAGAGTGCAAATGGCGCAGCATCACATGTCGTAACTGAACGACTGCACAAAGCTGCGGCCCGATCCGCTGGCACCGGCGGCGGTCAGCGCCAGCACAACCTCGGACGGGCTTTCGCGGAAATCCTCGACTGCCGCATCGATGTGCACTTCAAAACCCGCATCCAGCATCGCATCGGCCAATTCGACCGTGACGGTCAGTGATTGGCCCGCACCCACACTCGCCCCGGTGACGCCGTCAATCTGGCCGACAACCGAGCCGCCCGTCCGGTCCCAATCGCTCAGATGCCGCCAGTATTTCGATTTGCCCCCGGACAGCGACACCGTTCCAACATAGGCACCTTGGGCATCGACGACATAAACCGCAAGATAGGCTCCGCGCCCGCCATACTGGGACAGCGTCGTAGTAAAGGTGACGGGCCGGGCCTGCGCCAGTCCGGGCAGAACCAGCAGGGTGGCAAGGGCGAGGGATCGGGTCAGGCGGGGCATTTGGGCTTCCTTGAAAAGGGGGCGACTCTGCGTGTGTTAGAGCCAGTTTCTGACGGTATGCTGAAGTGACGGGATG
This sequence comes from Rhodobacterales bacterium, assembly GCA_031420215.1. GTDB lineage: Bacteria > Pseudomonadota > Alphaproteobacteria > Rhodobacterales > Rhodobacteraceae > JANOMH01. Next base: position 8,317 of record JANOMH010000388.1, read on the forward strand.
ATATTCGTGGGGCGGGGCGGTTCGTCCTGAACGGACCTGCCGCCATATTCCGGCGCGCCGGGCTATTCGCCGCTCTCACCCTGTTCCTGCGGAACAGCGTCATCGGGGCCATCATCATTCAGATCGAGCGCCTCATACTCAGTGCTGATCACCGCCAATGTTGCCGGATCAAGCGTCACTTCAATCGGGCGGCCCAGCGCATCACGGGCCTTGATCTGATAACAGCCGTCATTGGTCTTGATCCGATAAACCTCCCAGCCATTGGCCGCGGCCAGTTGGATCACCGCAACACGCGGCTGCCAGTTCGCCATTGGAACTTGACAATCGTCATCCTCGGCCAAAGCGGCTGTGGCGCAAAGCGAAAGCAGGATGGCAATCAGCGGGCGTTGCATGGGGTTTGGCGTCCGGGGTTGGGGCAAAAGGGAAAGTGCTGATGCAGCATTTGCGCCCTCAATCTGACGCTGACCTGAATGACCAGACTGTTCCGTCGAAAGCAGGGCCGCCAACCGCAGCAGGTCACGCAAACCAGACCCAAGGCGCGCGGTCAATTCAGCAGAGTGGGGCGCGGTTGTGGGGCCGGAAAAGATTGACATGGTTAAGATGTCACAGGTTCGACTGGGGTATGATGATGGCTATGTTTGGGCCCAGGATTGATCGACAGTTACCGTGACTCTGCCGGTGTTCTTTGGTAGCCACCAGGATTAACAGCGATTGCCGGGAACTCTGCTTGGTCAGGTGGCCCATTCGAGCATTGAGAGGAGCAGGGTATGGTGAATGAGACGCATTTGAAGCCGGAGTTTTTGGTCAAAGATGAAGAAGACCTGAGGTCTATGTTTCCGGCAACGCATCCCCTTGCCGTGAAAAAATGTCAAAACCACCTCGACAAACACGCCATCGACTTTGTCGCGAGATCACCATTCCTTTGCATCGGAACCCAAACGCCGGACGGTTTGGCTGATGTCAGCCCAAGAGGTGATCCCTGTGGTTTTGTGAAAGTCCTGGATGACAAGACCCTTTTGATCCCGGACCGGCCCGGTAACAATCGTCTGGACACGCAATCAAATATACTGGCCAATCCTGCGGTTGGATTGCTGTTCATGATCCCCGGATTTGACGACACCATGCGCGTGAACGGGACAGCAAAAATATCCCGTGACCCGGATTTGCTGGCCTTATTGGCAGTCAATGACCGTATGCCAACCGTCGTCATCGTCGTCACCGTCAAGGAAGTGTTCATTCATTGCGCCAAGGCGTTCAGGCGGGCCAAGCTGTGGGATCCGGGTCAGCGCCAGGAGCGCAGTGAAATGCCGTCATTGCTCAAAATCATCCTCGATCAAACCACTGGCGCACCGGACGACCCCGAAGAGATGATAAAGATCGACGCGGGTCTTGAGGTTTCGTACCAAAACTCGATGTATTAGAAACCAAAGGAAACCGGGACTAGGCTCTATTGGGGCGATTCTGCCTTGCGTACTTGTGTTTGGGTTTGTCCGGATTGCTGAAGTGCGGCTTTGTCTTGCAGGGCCTCTTTGGCGATGTGGCATCTGTTCAGCCCTGCGTCAGGTTACTTGTCCAGGGACGTCACGTGCTAAGCACAATAGCGACAACCGAAGAGGGCGCACAGTGCGGGTTTTACTGATCGAGGATGACGCCCTTCTGGGCGGGGCGATACGCGATCAGATTGCCGCCGACGGCCATGCGGTCGATTGGGTGCTACGTCTGGCGGATGCGGCGGATCATGTGGCAGTGGTGGTCTATGAGCTGATCCTGCTCGACCTGATGTTGCCCGATGGCCGGGGGCTGGATTTCCTGCGCCAGCGCCGCCAGGCGGGCGATCTGATGCCGGTGATCATTCTGACCGCAAGGGATCAGATTTCAGACCGGATTGCCGGGTTGAATGCCGGGGCCGACGACTATCTGGTCAAACCCTTTGATCTGGCTGAACTTTCCGCCCGGCTGCGCGCTGTGGCCCGGCGCTATGGCGGCAATCCGAACCCGCTGTTGCAGATCGGTCCTCTGATTATCGACATCGCCGCCCGGTCGATTGTCAGCGGTGATGCGCGCATCACCCTGACCGCCCGCGAATGGGCCTTGTTCGAGGCATTCTTGCAGCATCCTGGCATGCTGTTGTCGAAATCACAGCTGGAGGATCGCCTGTACGCCTTTGGGGCCGAGGTCGAGAGCAACACGATTGAAGTTTACATCAGCCGTCTACGCAAGAAACTGGGGGCCGGGGTGATCGTCACTGAACGCGGGATGGGCTATCGGCTGGGGCCGGGCTGATGCGTTGGCGTCCGCGCAATTCGCTACAGGCCAGACTAAGCCGCAGCATCGCGCTGGGGGTCGCCGTGCTGTGGCTTGCCGCCACGCTGTCAACCGTACTGGTTCTGCGGCAGGAGATGGGCGAGGTGTTTGACAGCGCCTTGCAGGAACTGGCCGAACGGGTGCTGCCATTGGCCTATCAAGAAGTGCTGAACCGCGACCAGCCCGGCATCGTCAACCGCGCCGCCCCGGTGGGAGAGGCTGGGGAGCATCTGACTTATCTGGTGCGGGATGCGGCTGGGGTGATGCTGATCCGCTCGCACGATGCGGACCCGGCGCTGTTTCCGGCAGGTTTGGCCGTCGGGTTCCAATCGACCGCAACATTCCGGTTCTATACGGTTTCAGCGATCAGCAGCACCTTGTTTGTAACCGCCGCCGAACCCCTGGCCCATCGGCACGAGGCGATCCGGCAGGCCACGATCACCATGCTGTGGCCCTTGGCCCTTTTGCTCCCGTTCAGTTTGTTTGGGGTCTGGTTGCTGGTGCGCTGGACGTTGCACCCGGTTGTGGCGTTTCGGGCCGAGATCAGCGCCCGGGGCAGGGGCAATCTGACCCCGGTTCATACCCCCGATCTGCCCGATGAAATCGCCCCGGTGGCAGTCGAGGTAAACAATCTGATCGACCGGCTTCGTCGCGCCTTGGCCGCAGAGCGCAGCTTTACTGCCAGTGCCGCGCATGAGTTGCGCACCCCGGTGGCGGCGACTTTGGCCCAGACCCAACGGCTGATCGCTGAATTGCCGCGTGGACCGCTGCACCAGCGGGCCGAAGGGATTGAGGCCGGGCTAAAGCGATTGGCCCAGCTATCGTCCAAACTGCTGGATCTGGCCAAGGCCGAGGGTGCCGGTCTGCTGGCTGAAGCCGGGCAGGATCTGGTCCCGGTCCTGCGTCTGATCCTGCAGGACATGCCGGGCGGGGCGGCGGTGGACCTGACCCTGCCTGCGGGTCCGGTGGTGTCACTGATCGACCTTGACGCTTTTGCGATTCTGGCCCGCAACCTGATCGAAAATGCCCTGCGCCATGGTGATCCTGCGGCGGGGGTCAGCGTGACCCTGACCGCAGACCGCACCCTGATCGTGGCCAATGGAGGGCCAGCTGTCGAAACCGCCACGCTGGCCCGGTTGCGCCTGCCGTTTGAACGTGGCGGGACCGAAGCCAATGGCACCGGCCTGGGGCTGGCGATTGCCGAGGCGATTGCGACCGGGGTCAGATCGACTCTGGAACTTTCATCCCCCGCAACCGGCCGGGCGGATGGGTTCGAAGCGCGGGTGCAATTGCCAGAGGTGTCGGAATAGGCCGGTCATGGCCAGTTCAGCAATTCTTGCCGGCCCTGTCAGCCTGTCATGCGCGGATCGGCCAGCGCGGTTCTGATCCAATCCAGCCGCACGGGAGGGACCAGCCCGAGGTTATAGAAATTCAGCCCGTCCACATGCCCTTGTGTTTGTGCCACCCGCGCGGCCAGATCGGCCCGGTCCCGCACATTGGGGTGGAACAGTTGGAACCCGGCGATCAGAGTTTTGTCAGGCCCGAGCAGCGCCCTTGTTTGGGTCATGAGTGGACCGATGCGGTCAATGGCCGTGAAATAGGCACAGTGCAGGATGCCATCCAGATGCGGGACCACGGCGGGCAGGTCGATGCCTCCGGACCAGAATACTTCGGCGTCGATCAGCAGCAGTTGGGTTGCGGGTGGGACAGCGGCCCGGATTTCGGCGATCAGTGACGTGATGGGTGCGCTGCGCCAAAGCAGATAGGCATGCAGGGCGGGCAGGCTGGCAAAGGCGGCGATCCGCTGTGCCGGGAAATCGGAGAACTGCGGCTGCGGCAAGTCGCGGGCAAATGCGGCATCCAGCAAGGCGATGACGGTCTGACGTGCCTCCTGTGCCGGAACTCCGGCTGCCATGGCGCCGGCCAGGCAATGGGCGCAAAAGCAAAGGCCAAGCAGGAAATCCTCTTCGGGTTGCACCGGAAGTCCGTCCTTTTCATGATGGAACCCATGCGAAAAGCCCATGAAATCGGGGCTTTCCAGTTCGATCCGGTCGGGCGCATAGGTTTGGGCAATCTCAGCCACCATGCGCACGACATAAGCCCGCGCCGCCGGACTGGATGGGCAAAGGGCATAGAAATGTGGGTCGCCATGCGCGGTACGCATCACATGATCCGGGTGCAGCAGGCCCAGTCTTGTGTTGTGCAGGCAGACGGTCCAGGCCGATACTTTCAGCCCGCCCGCATCGCGCTGACGGATTAGCGCGGCAAGCTGATCGCCCTCGGTCAGGACGATATCGGCTTGCAGCGGCGTGATCTCGGCCCCCGCCCAGCGCGCCGGATCGGGGGGGTAATAGACCGTCCCATCCTGCGGGAAATAGACCCTGCGTCTGGGGTTACCGGGTTGGACGAACCGGCCCGCGTGATAGGACGTGGCCAAACTGACCATATCTGCGCCGACATCGGCCATTCGGCCAACTGCGGTGTCGATCCCGATATCAAACAAGTCCCAAGGATAGGCCCATATCGAAACATCAGCCATGCCAGACCCCACCCATCACCCGGCCTTTGGGGACCAGAAGCTGGTCATAAGCGACGATTTCGCCCAAAACATCCTCAAGCCCGATGGCCCGCTTTTCCAGCGCGATCACGCTGGCATCGCCCATTGACCCCAGTTTGAAGCTGCCCAGATCGGGGCGGCGCAAGGCGGCGGCGGGGGCATGTGTAGTGCAGCCGATGACCTGCCCCAGGGGCATCCCCAAAGCCAGAAACTTGGACATGGTACGCAAAAGATCCCATGCGGGGCCGCTGATGCACATCGCATGGACATCGGATGAGATCGTGTCAGGCCAGAACCCGGCGGCAACCATCGCCCGCGCGGTGATCCATGAAAACGAGCCCATTCCATGGCCGATGTCAAACAGCACCCCCCGCGCCCGCGCCCGCAAGACCGCGTCGCGCACCCGCCCGTCGGCATGCACCGGCGCGTTGGGAAAGGGCCGGTAGCAATGGGTCAGCACATCGCCGGGGCGCAATCGGTCCACGACATCGCTATAGGTCGGCGGGGGTTCGTCGATATGGCACATGATCGGCAGGCCGGTCCGGTCGGCCACGTCCAGCGCCACATCCAGCGGAGCGATGCCTGAGGGGCCGCTGGCGTGGCGGCCCACACGGACTTTTATGCCGATGATATCGCTGGGGTTGGCCATGGCCACGGCCGCCGCCTCGCGCGCGGCCATCAGCCGCATATCATGGCTTTCACCGACCATGATCGTTGGGGAAAATGCATAGATGCCCGCAAAGGACACATGCAGATAGACCAGCACCCGGGTCTGGGCCCGGTCGATCACATGCGCCTTGAACCCCGGAAAGTTCCCCGGCCCGGCGCTGCCGGTATCCACACAAGTGGTGACGGCGGATTGTTGGCCATAGTCGTCAGGGTCCACGCCGAGCGACGTGCCGCCCCAATAGACATGGGTGTGCAGGTCGATCAGCCCCGGCGTGACGATACTGCCTACGACATCGCGGGAAGTGGCCCCAGCCAGCCCATCGCCGACTGCCGCCACCCGACCCGCAGTAAAGGCCACATCGGTAACCCGGTCGATCCCCTGCGATGGGTCAATCACCCGCCCACCGTTCAGGACGAAATCATAGGGCATGGGCAGCGCTTTCTATTGATCGAGCCGGATTACCCGTTCTTCGGCAATGCTCTGTTCGGCGGCAAGCACGATTCGCAGGGAATCGACGGCGGCCTCCATGGATTCAGACAGGTCGATGTCCTCGATAATAGCTTTCAGGAAATACGCCTGCTCGCGGTCGCACAACTCCTGGTGGCCGGGTTCGTCCTGCATCGAGAACACATCATCGGGGCGAGTAAAATTCTTGTCCGGGCCGACCGCCGCATGATGCACCCGGATCGCATCGGTCTTGGTATGTTTGTCGATATCGGCGCTGCCCGATAAGCCAGTGCCCGAGCGGGCCTCGTCATTGGGCACCAGTGATACGGACCCCAACGGCCCCACCACATCCTTCACGAAAAACGCGGTTTCCGACATCATCGGGCCCCACCCGGCCTCGTACCAGCCGACCGATCCATCGTCGAACGTCACATGCAGATGGCCGTAATTCTGGTTTGACGCCTCGGGCCAGAGGCTCGCCCCGATCCCATGCACCCGCACCGGCTTGGCCCCGGTCAGCTGGCACATGATATCGACATAATGCACGCCGCAATCGACAATCGGGATCAGG
>JANOMH010000389.1:0-8581 GCA_031420215.1 Rhodobacterales bacterium
CTTCTTTATCCGCATCCAAAATCGCCACCAGCCCGCATTCAGGAATATCCAACCCCTCGCGCAGCAGATTGATCCCGATCAGCACGTCAAATGCACCCAGCCGTAAATCGCGCAGGATTTCAATGCGTTCAATCGTATCAATATCCGAATGCATATAACGTACTCGAATACCCTGTTCGTGCATATATTCCGTCAAATCCTCGGCCATGCGTTTGGTCAAAGTGGTGCAAAGTGTCCGATATCCTGCCAATGCCACTTTGCGGACTTCATCGAGCAAATCATCCACCTGCATTTCTACAGGCCTGATCTCGATCATCGGATCGACCAGCCCGGTGGGGCGGATGACCTGTTCGGTGAATACGCCGCCGGTCTGCTCCATTTCCCAGGCTGCGGGGGTGGCTGACACAAACACCGACTGCGGGCGCATCGCGTCCCATTCCTCGAATTTCAGCGGGCGGTTGTCCATGCAAGAGGGCAACCTAAACCCATGTTCGGCAAGTGTAAATTTACGCCGATAGTCACCTTTGTACATGCCGCCGATCTGCGGCACCGACACATGAGATTCATCGGCAAAGACAAGTGCGTTGTCGGGGATGAATTCGAACAAGGTGGGTGGTGGTTCGCCCGGCGCACGGCCAGTCAGGTAGCGCGAGTAGTTTTCGATGCCGTTGCAAACTCCTGTCGCCTCCAGCATTTCCAGATCGAAATTGCAACGCTGTTCCAACCGCTGCGCTTCCAGCAATTTTCCTTCATTGACCAGCTGATCCAGCCGCATCCGCAGCTCTTTCTTGATACCGGTAATGGCCTGCTTCATCGTCGGGCCGGGCGTCACGTAATGGGAATTGGCATAGATACGGATTTTGTCAAATGTATCGGTTTTGGCACCGGTCAAAGGGTCAAATTCGGTAATCCCCTCAAGCACATCGCCAAAGAATGACAACCGCCAGGCCCGATCCTCGAGATGCGCCGGAAAGATTTCCAATGAATCGCCGCGCACCCGGAATGTGCCGCGCTGAAACGCCTGATCATTGCGGCGATATGCCTGCGCAATCAGATCGGCCATGATCTTGCGCTGATCATAGGATTTGCCCTTGACCAGATCCTGGGTCATTGCGCCATAGGTTTCAACCGAGCCGATGCCGTAAATGCAGGACACCGAGGCGACGATGATCACATCATCCCGTTCCAGCAAAGCGCGGGTGGCCGAATGGCGCATCCGGTCTATCTGTTCGTTGATCTGGGATTCTTTTTCGATATAGGTATCGGACCGGGCGACATAAGCCTCGGGCTGGTAATAGTCATAGTAACTCACGAAATACTCAACAGCATTGTCCGGGAAAAACCCCTTGAATTCGCCATATAACTGCGCTGCCAAGGTTTTGTTCGGGGCCAGAATGATCGCAGGGCGCTGGGTTTCTTCGATCACGCGGGCCATGGTAAAGGTTTTGCCGGTGCCGGTGGCCCCGAGCAGCACCTGATCGCGCTCTCCCGCCAGCACGCCTGCGGTTAACTCCCTGATTGCGGCCGGTTGATCACCGGCTGCCAGGAAATCGGTCTTCATCACAAACCGGCGTCCGCCTTCCAACTTTTCCCGGGTCCGCACATTGGCGGCCTGATTTTGCAGGATGCTGGGGATCTTGTCGTTATGAACATGGGCCATGAGCAGATTCCTTCACCAGATGCCTACATTTGATCCGTTTTTGTTCTCGTGCAAGACCCGGGTGCTGATATGCTTGCGAAGGGCGCGATTTTTTCCGATAAGGGCGCGACAGAGGAGCCTGACCATGCGCGCACGCATCTACAAACCGGCCAAAACCGCGATGTCCTCGGGCATGGCGAAAACCCATGACTGGGTCCTGGAGTTTGCGCCCGAGTGCGCGCGGTCGGTTGATCCGCTGATGGGCTGGACCAGTTCCAGCGACACGCAAGCGCAGGTCCGGATGCGATTTGAGAGCAAAGAGGCGGCTTTGACCTATGCCGCCGCCCATGGAATAGATGCGGCGGTGCAGGAACCGAAAGAGCGTAAACCCAACCTGCGCCCCGGCGGTTATGGCGAAAACTTCGCGACCGCCCGGCGCGGGGCCTGGACGCATTAAAGCGGCATCCTTGCCCTTGCCCCACCGACTTATCTGCCCTTGATCTGCTCCACCGTTTCGCGCAAGACAGCCACAAGGTCCCGTAGCTCAACTGGATAGAGCACCTGACTTCTAATCAGGATGTTGGGCGTTCGAGTCGTCCCGGGATCGCCATTTCTTGATCGGTCGCCGGTCCGAACCGAAAAACCGTTGTCCGGTTTTGCTGGCAACGCTTCACCCCACCGCCCAGAACCAGCGGGTCAGGTGGTAAAAGATCGGGGCGGCAAAGGCCACGCTGTCCAACTGGTCCATGATCCCGCCCTGGCCGGGGATAAGGTGGCTCCAGTCCTTGACGCCCTTGTCGCGGCGGATCGCGGCAAAGACGATATTGCCGAACATGCCGACCAGTGACGCGGTCCCGGCCATGGCCATTGCCCCGAACAGCCCAAAGGGCGTGATCCAGTGCAACAGCCCACCGATCAACGCGGCGCTCAGAACCCCACAAGCCAGCCCTTCCCAGGTTTTGGGCGACAGGCCGGGAGCGATCTTTTTGCGACCAATCCGGCGGCCAAAATAATACTCCAGCAGATCGCCAAACTGCACGACCAGCACCAGAAAGGCGATCAGCAGGACGGTCCGGTCGCCATAGCCTGCGATGTCCAGCGTCATCAGGGCGGGCAGGTGGCTGGCGCAATAGACGCAGATCATCAGCCCCCATTGGGTTTCGGCCACCCGGATCAGAAACCGGTTCGGATCGGCGCGCAGAGCCGACACAATCGGCAACAGCAAAAACGCATAGACCGGGATGAAAATCGCAAACAACTCTGGCCAATCCAGCCCGATCAGCACGTATTGCGCGGGCAGGACCACGAAAAATGCCAGCGCCAGCGCGTTATGATCGGCTTGGCTTTTGGTGGTCAGGGTCAGAAATTCACGCAAGGCGGCAAAGGAAATCAGACCAAACAGGACCAGCACGCCCACCCGGCCGGACAGCAGCGCCAGTGACACCAGAACCACCATGGCCCACCAGGATTGCACCCGGGTCATATAGGTTTCGATCACCGGATGATTGCCGGGGCCGGCACGGCGGCGCAAGGCTTCGCCAAGCAGGGTCAGGGCAAGCAGAACACCACACACGCCAAAGGCCAAAAGCAACAGATCAAGGGTGGTGCCGTTCATGACCGCAATCCTGATGGTGACACGGCCAGCAAGGCCGCAGTGGCGCGGGCCAGAAAGGCATCTTTGGATTCGTCAGGCTGCACATGCAATGGCGCGCCAAAGGTGACGGTGCAGATCAGCGGCAGGGGAATAATCTCGCCCTTGGGCATGATCGCATTCAGGTTTGCGACCCATGCCGGGACAAGGTCGACGTTCGGATGCGCCTTGCCGATATTATACAGGCCTGCCTTGAATGGCAGCAGCGGGTCGGTGCCCATATTGCGGTTGCCTTCAGGGAATATAATCAGCGAAGACCCTTCGTCCAGGGCCGCAATGATCCTGGCCATCGGGTCACCCGAGCCGTCCGCCGGGCGGGCCTCGGGGCGGCGTTCGATCAGCACGGCGCGAAACACCTCGTCACCGATAAAGGCCCGCAATTTGTTCTTCAGCCAATAGTCAGCCGCCGCAACAGGCCGGGTTTGCCGACGCAGAGCCGGGGGCAGGACCGACCAGATCATCGGCATATCGCCGTTCGAGGTGTGATTGGCGAAATACACCCTTTGGCGGGGCACTGGTTCAATCCCCCGCCAATCAGCCCGCACAGCGGTGATGGCGCGGGCAAACAGGGTGATCGCCCGGCCAGTCACATGGGCTGCAAAACGGCGAAGGGGATGGGACTTGTCCATAGGGCACAGTGACTCACTGCAAGTTGATTGGAAAGGAGTTCTGCGTGGCCACAGAACCCCGGTCATTCAGGCGGCCCGTTCGCTGACATATTCGGACAGCAGTTTCTCGGTCTTGGCGGCCTCCAGCCGGTGCAGGCGGTCTTCGGACAGGCGGTCGTCAAAGCGGTATTTGACAAAGTTGATCAGCGACACGGTCAGCATCATGATCGCAATGCCCCAATAGCCTTTGGTTGCCAGCGGCACATCGGTGGACAGATACAACAACAAGCCCAACATGCCGTAGGCAATGACGACGGCCACACCATTGATCATCATGATCAGGGCATTATCAGAACGAGTGGTGAACATTTGTGGTTTCCTTAGTTTGGGGGGTCAGGTTTCGGAATTTGACAAACGGGCCAGGACTTGGGCTGCCGTAACTTTCGTGGCCGGACCAAAGCCCCAGTCAGCCAGACGGTCGGCAATACAAGCGCGGTTCAGATCGGCATCAATCTCGGCCAAAATCTGGCCTTGCTCGAACGGATCATCGCGGCCCAGCACACCGGCGATCAGCTCTTCAGCCTCTTGCGCCGCACTGGGTCCACCCAGCGACGTGGTCAACTTTGATTGAATATCCTGTTCACGGCGGACAGCGCGGGCCTGAATGGCCCCTTGTTTGAGATCGATGATCCGTCGGTTGCCTGCGTCGATCGATGCGCGCAGGCGCAGGATCTGTGCTTCGAGCCGGGTGAGTGTGGCCGACCGGATTGCGGCCTCACTCTCCATCGTGGCAATGGCTTCGGCAGCCTCAGCCGCCAGCGCCAATTCCTGTGCGGCCATTGCCGCCAACGCCCGGCGGGTCAGGTCGGCGATGCGGCCATTCAATCCATCCAGTTGCCGCAACTCCGAGCGTTGGCGCAGGATAAGACTGGCCAATGTGGCCTTGGCCGCTGCCAGATGCGTGTCCGCCTCGCGGATTTTCTGGTCAATCAGTTCAATGGCAAAAGCGTCGCGCACCCGGTCTTCGGCGCGGGCATTCGCCCCGGCAATCAGCGTGGACAGCGTCTTGAACATCGGGTCATCCTTTTATCCAGTGGTATCGTGAACATCGTTCATAATTGGATATAAGGTGATTTATGATCTGCGGTCAAGTCATTTTATGAACGTCGTTCAGGAAACAGTATGTTTCCCAGTCAGTTGCACCAACAACAGCGCAATCATCCGGTCCGTTTCGGCCTGTGGCACACCCGCACTCGCCTCATCCAGCGCCAGCCAGACAATGCCATGAACGGATGAAAACAACGCGCGGGTAAACAGCGCCTGGTCGCGTTCCGGCATCTGCGAAAACAGGACTGACACCGGGTCAGCGATATAGGCGAACAATCGGGCCATATCGGCCAGATACCAGTCCGGGGCCTTGGTTCCGGCGGGGCGGGGCACGTCAAACAATGCCCGCCAGCGGTTGCGATGGTGTGCCGCAAACCGATGATAGGCCAGCCCCATTGTGACCAACTGCGCCACAGGAGACAGCGGAGCCCCGGCCAGTGCCTCCGCTACATCCTGACCCAGATCGGCAAAGGTGCGGGCATTCACTTCCAGCGTCAGGGCGGTCATATCCGGGAATACGGTATAAATCGCCCCCAGCGCACAGCCTGCCTCGGTTGCGAGATCCCGCGCGCGCAGACCCGCCAGCCCTTCGGCTGCGATGCGCTTTTCGGCAATCACGATCAGCGCCTCGCGCAATGCGCGGCGGCGGGTTTCGACTTTCTCGGCCATGCCAGCCTCCCTGAACTGTGTTCAGGTATAGGGAATGCCGCAGAGGGATGCAATTGAGCGCCGTCAATCCGGTTTGGCTATTGATAAATCACTTCGACCATCTGGTGGCCCCTGACGACAGGCACCGTAAAACTGATCCGGTCAGCAGTAGCGTTATGTGCAAGTATTGCTCCCTCGGGCACGAGTTGGACAGTGGCAACAGGTCGGGAACAAGCAAGGTTGACGGCAATCGGCCCTACGCTGATCAGGTCTTGAATCGGTTGAATGGCCCCACCGCCCAAGGTTCCGCGCAAGGCCGGATTGGCGTGCAGCAGGTGCAGCACGTCGCTGTTTCGCCCCGGCGCATGGCGCAGAGTGGCACGGCCAGCGCGGGGCAGGTCGGTGCGGATCATTTTGTCCTGCCCCAGCGCGTGACGGATCAGTTTTTCGGCAATCTCCAGCATCGCGACGGCACCGGATTTGTAATAGCAGGAAAACAACGGATGGGCGGCGTAGGTAAAGCTGCCCTTTGTCACGCCAGCCGCATATCCATTCGGGTCGGGTTGGCTGGGCGCATTCACATGCCCCGAGAAATGGGCGGGCGTGCGGTCGAAATAGGGGTCAAAGACTGCGCCAAGCGGCTGGCCATCCGTCACGGTAATCTGTTCGGACGGCAGATACATGAACAGGGGATCGTTCACATCTTCTGCCCGCAGGTCCGGGTTGGGCAGCAGATAGTCACCCCCGGCCATCGGCGATGTGCCTTGCCAGAGGGCACCGATGTCGAATGCAAAGCCATCTGGCATCAACCCGCTTTTGCCGGTCAACAGAACTCGCCCCCCGCGCGCCACATAGGCACCGATCTTGGCCTGCAAGGCGGCATCGACATGAATCACATCAGGCAGGATCAGCAAAGCGTAGGGCGTGAAATCGCGGTCTCGGTCCAGCACATCAAAGGTGAACTGCCCCTCAAGCAGCACGCGCACCACGGCTTCATCGGCTGGATTGCTCTTGGCCGGACGGCGGCCAAGGCCGGGTTGGGCCATTGCCTCGGCACTCAGCACGCCGATCTCGGCGCGGTTGACGGTGCCCGCGACCCAAGCCTCGCGGTCGGCGACCCATTTATAGGCGGGGGCGATCACCGTCATGGTCGAGGCATCAATCGCCGCAGTGGGATGCAGGTGGTCGCCGATGGAGCAACGGGCCCCCTGCGCCAGCATCGCGCCGCATTCATACAGCAAGGCGTCGGGCTTCTTATACCCGCCCACCTCTCCCCACAACCAATGAAACTTGCCGGTCATCCCCAGATAAGGCAGCCCCATCCCCTCGACATACCGGGCCGACAGCGGGAAATGGTCATAGCCCCAGCCCGCAGTTGGCAGGCTTTCCAGTTCCAGATGGGTGTAGTGGTCGTGGTAATGCTGCGCCAATCCGCGCCGGATATGGCCGTGGTTGAAAAACAACGGCATGGCGGCGCTGTATTTTCGCACGGCCCCGGTAATCCGGTCGAAAAACACCTGCATGATCTGCCCGCTGAAGGTTTCGCGGTCGGCCTCATTGGTCCAATCCAGCCCCTGCGCCTCCATCTGCCGCTGGGCCGGGACCGAGATGGTCGGGATCTGAAAGCAGATATCCATGAAGATGCCATCGCCATCGGGGTAGTTTTGCATGACTTCTTCGGTTTGGGCGCAGAGGTAATCCAGATAGCCGGTGCAATAGTCCAGAAACGCCCAGCCGGTGCCGGGTGGGTCACGCTCGACGCGGGGCAGGCTACCGTCTGGCGAAACGGTCCGCCATTCGGGGTGATTGTTGGCGGCCAGTTCATCCCATGTGGCGGTCAGGTAGATGACGGCATTGATCCCCTGCGCATGCAACGCATCGATCTGCCCGCGTAGCAGGTCGAAGGACAGGCCCGGATGCATTTGCCCAACCTTGGTCGGGTGGTAAGACAGCCCGTGGTGGCATTTGGAAAACACCGTGACGCTGTCGACATGCGCATCCTTGAACGCCTGCCCAAAGGCCTGTACATCAAACGCCGAGCCGATCCCGGGGATCCGTTCAGAGGTATGAAAGTCGAGGTGAATTTGACGGAAACGCATGGCGGACCCTTTTCAGGAATATTGGATTTCGATCATCTGATGGCCGCGTAACCGGGGTACGATAAAGCTGAGCCTGTCGGTTTGGCGGAACGGGATAGCGGTGCCTTCGGGGACCATCTGCACTGACCTGACAGGACCTTGGGCGGCAATGTCCACGGTAATGTTGGTCAGGGTGATCAGGTCTTGAATCGGCTGGATATTTGCGCCGCGCAGATTGCCGCGCAGGGCCGGGGTGGCGTAAAGCAGATGCACGATATCCCGGTTGATGGCAGCCTGGTGCCGGACCGTGACCCGGCCCGCGCGGGGCAGGGTTGTGCGGATCAGCGGGGCCTGACCAAGCGCCTGGCGGATCACCTTTTCCGCAATCTCCAGCATCGCGACCGCACCTGCCTTGTGGTAGCAGCTGAATATCGGATGGGCGAGATAGGTATAGCCACCCTTGGTCACTCCGCCGGCATAAATCGTCGCGCCGGGCTGTGACGGCGCGTTCACGTGGCCGGAAAAATGCGCAGGCGTGCGGTCGAAATAGGGGTCATGGACCGCGCCCAGCGACTGGCCGTCAGTGACAGTGATTTGTTCGGACGGCAGATACATGAACAGCGGATCGTTTACATCCTCGGCTCGCAAATCCAGCACTGGCAACAGAAAATCGCCCTGCGTCATTGGCGAAGTTCCCGCCCAGGTGGCTCCGACATCAAACAAAAACCCATCCGGCCCCAGCCCGCTTTGGCCCGTCATCAAGACCCGGCCGCCACCCGCGACATAGGCTTTGACCCGCGCTACATAAGTTGCGTCCAAGGTGATCACATCGGGCAGGATCAGCAGTTTA
>JANOMH010000390.1:0-3565 GCA_031420215.1 Rhodobacterales bacterium
GGTAAGTCATGCTACTTTCCTGACCGCCAATCGGGTCGGGTTGCTGCGATGCTCTGTCTGTTGCAGTCCATCATTGCCCGGATACCCGACCGAACGCCGCCTTGGTTTCGCAGCTCAACATGATGTTGTTACGGCAGGACAATCCCATCGACGGTCAGTTCAATCGAAAATTTGCGTTTCTTCGCCTCAGCGAAATACGCATCAACATTGAAGTAGCCCTCGCAGGCATAGACCCCCGGCTTACGCGCATCGCGCAGGATTAACTGCGCGGCAATGGACGCATTCATCGACGTGCCCGCGTCGATATAGCCGTCATACAACGGGTCGGGGTGCAGGATCACCTGACAGCGGACAGTGGCAGGTTTGCCGCCGATGCGGCCATGGCCGATGGCAAAATGGATTTCGTGGCTGTCCTGTGCCGGGATTCTGTCCGCATTTTCGGCCATATTCCGGGCGATCACGGCGTTCAGCACGTCCAGCGGCTTGACCTGCTGCCCGTTGATCGTGACCGGGCGGTCATAGTCGCCAAAGCCCGCCTTGACCAAGCCAATCCACGCCTCGTTCTCGCGCTTTGGCAGGTGCAGTTTCCAGGTAAACTCCTTGATCCCCTTGTCGCGGATG
This sequence comes from Rhodobacterales bacterium, assembly GCA_031420215.1. GTDB lineage: Bacteria > Pseudomonadota > Alphaproteobacteria > Rhodobacterales > Rhodobacteraceae > JANOMH01. The sequence goes on from JANOMH010000390.1 coordinate 622, forward strand.
CCATGGGCCAAGGGCACGGTCAGCGGTTCGGAGTGGGCGGAATACATGAACTCCAGCGGCCCCCAGGGCGCAGGCAGGTCAATGACTTCCTTGCCGGTCTGCGGCGCACATTCCACATGCCGCCCGTTCAGGAACTGAACACAGGGGTCGGCATATTCGGCCAATACGGTGGAGACACTATAGGGCGGGCGCAGCACCGGGCTTTCGGGGCCCGCGTATTCGGCGGCCCAATACAGGTTGATTTTGTCAATCTCATCCAGCTTATCCGCCACCGCCCGACAGATCACGTTGGACAATCCGGGGTCGGACCCAACGCCGAGAACGGCCACGACACCAGCCTCGGCAAAACGGTGATGCCAGCCCATCTGCTTGACCGTATAGGTGCCAAGGCCGCCCAGATCGACATAGTCGACGCCGGCAGTCAGTGCGGCGTCGAATATGGTCATCTGATGCCCGGCCATCGTGGGCACGCCGTTGATACAGATGTCGGCCCCTTGCAGGACAGACTGCATCGCGGCAGGGTCGGTGACGTTCAGGTCGTGCAGGCTGATCCGGGGATCGCCCATCTGCGTCTGCAACGCCTCCATCCGATCGCGGGCGGTATCGCAGACCCGAATCTCGGCGATGTCGATGATGGCCCGGTCCGACAGCAGGTCTTTGATGATGCCCTTGCTCATCATGCCGGCACCGCCCAGCATTGTGAGTATCTTTGTCATATCAGTGCCTTATACATGTTTTCGGCCTCCATTATCGAGGAACCAGTCGTCGGGATAAGGATACCACCAGCCCTGACGCACAGGTTTATGGTCGATGATCACCATCTTGGTCCGCCGGAACGCATCCAGCCCCTGCCGCCCCAATTCGCGGCCCAGACCCGAGGCTTTCCAGCCGCCAAACGGCAGCGCGTCATTGTCGATCAGCGGGTTATTGACCCAGACCAGCCCCGATTCCAACCGCTCCGCCGCCTCCATCGCCTCGTCCAGTTGGGTGGTGAACACGGACGCACCCAGGCCGAAGGGCGAATTGTTTGCCGCTTCGATGGCGGCATCGAAATCGGGAACGCGGACCACGACGGCGACGGGGCCAAAGCACTCCTCGTCCATTATCTCCATGTCAGGGGTGCAGTTGGTCAGGATGGTGGGCGCATAGAACCACCCGGTTTCCAGCCCCTTTGGGATACAGCCCCCGCATTCGACTGTTGCGCCTTTCGCCACGGCGTCAGCCACCAAACGCATCACCTTGCCCCGAGCCTTTTGGCTGACCAGCGGCCCGATCTCGGACTTGCCCAGACCGTTGCCGATTCGGAGCGCCAGCGTTTCGGCGACAAAGGCGCGGATAAAGTCATCATACACCGCGTCCACGACATAAATCCGCTCGGTCGATGTGCAGACCTGCCCCGACAAGTGAAATGCCGCTGTGACCGCCCCGGCGGCGGCGATGTCCAGTGGCGCAGAAGCAGCAATAATCATTGGGTCACTTCCCCCAGCCTCGATCACGGCGGGTTTCATCCGGGCCGCTGCAGTAATGGCGACCTCGTGGCCTACGCCGACCGAGCCGGTAAAGGCCACGGCGTGGGTCTGATCACTGTCGACTAGGGCGTGGCCCAGTTCGGCCCCGCCGGGCAGACAGGCGACGAGGCCGTCGGGCAGACCCCTGAAAACCCGCATGAAATCCAAAGTACACAGGGTCGTCGCCTCGGCGGGTTTGATCACACAGCCATTGCCAGCGGCCAGCGATGCGGCCACGGTCCAGCACATCAGCAGGATCGGAAAGTTGAAGGGCATGATATGCGCCGATACGCCCAAGGGTTCATAGCGGGCATATTGGAACGACCCGGCCTGCGTGGTGCCCGCCACCTTGCCCGCCTCGTCACGGGCCATTTCGGCGTAATAGCGGAACACCGGGGCGCAATTGGCCAACTCACCGATGGCTTCAGGATAGGGCTTGCCCATCTCGCGGCTCATCAGGATGGCGCAGGCGGTGAAATCCTCTGCTTCGATCCGGTTGGCAAGGCGGTGGAGGTGCGCAGCACGGGTTTTCGCATCCAGCTTTTTCCATCCTGATTGGGCGGTGTTGACAGCTATTAACACTGTGGCCAGCTCTGCATCAGTGGTCAGCGCGTAGTGCCCGACCTGCGCCAAAGTGGCCGGGTCGATCACGGGCAAAGGCGCGCCAGACGTGGTGTGATAATCAGGCGTCAGAAAATAGCTGGGGGTGTCGGGGCTGAACATTTGAAGTCCTATAGCAAGTGGACACTAGGTGAAGTCGCGACCGCTCCGACGGGAGACAGCGGAGTTTTCGAAAACTCCGTTCCGATTTCTTCGAAGAAATCGGTGTCGTGCGACGGCGGGGGGACGTTAAAACGCATATCGCTCTATCGGATCATATAGACCTTTTTGATCGTCTCATGGACGGTGCAAACGCCCTTCCAGTCCTTGGGGAAAAACGCCGTCGTGTCGGGCGTGACCTCGATCACATCGCCGGACTCGTGGATATAGGTGCATTTTCCCGCCAGAAAGTGACAGAACTCGTCGCTGGTCACATGGCAGACCCATGTGCCCGGCGTGCAGATCCACAGGCCGGTTTCGGACGCGCCGTTTGGCCCTTTGGACAGGACCCGGCCCGAGACCTTTGAAACCCCTTCCAGCATGGTCGGGATCGTGCCCCAATCAACGATATCGGTGATATCCAGCGGGTTGCGCGTTACAGGTGTCATCGGCGGCCTCATACCAGCATGTATATGTTGCGGATCGTTTCGTGCACGGTGCAGTGCCCGGTCCAGCCTGCGGGAAAGCTGACGCAAGTGCCGGGGGAAACCTCGATCACCTCGCCATCATCGCGGGTGTATGTTGCCCGTCCCGCGACGAAATGGCAGAACTCGTCGCGCGGGATCGACAGGGTCCAGGCACCGGGGGTGCAGACCCAGATGCCGGTTTCGGGGCGG
>JANOMH010000391.1:0-3874 GCA_031420215.1 Rhodobacterales bacterium
CGGCGAAAACCGACATGAATTCAAGCAATTGCACTTCCGCCCGGCTGCCCGGACAGGTGGTGTCATACACAAACAGCGCGTCACGGCGCTGTTCGATGACCAACACAACCTGCCCCGATGTCAGCTCGCACAGGGCGGGCCACAGGTCGGGGGTCAGGGTGGCGGGGCGCAGGATGCGCGTGGTCAGGCCAGTGGCGGACAGGGCGCCCGCGATCACCTCGGGGGTAATCTCCTCGCCGCCGGTGACGGCCATGCGTTTGTTAGTGCCATCGCCGTTGATCGTGCCACCAACCGACAGCCCGGGCAAAAACCCGGCGCTGGCGATTAACACGGTTAACGCCACAGCATTGGGTGCAGGTGCCGCCAGACCACTGATGCCCGACAAATCCCCCAACGGACCCTCGGCCATCGCCTGCAATTCCGACATCGCGGCAGCGGCGGCTTCGGTATCAGCAGCCAGATCCGACAGCATCTGATTTTGTTTCTGCTCAACCACTTGCAGGTCGGCGCGGTTACTGATGCCCGCATTGACCCGCTCGGTCATGATATAGACATAGGGCTGCATCCGCTCCGTGCCGGCACCTTTGACCTGCGCGCGGGCCTGTGCGGCCTGTACTGTCAGATACAGCTCCAGCGCCTGCAAGACCCGGTCATTGCTGTCCTGCGCCAGCGCCACAGCGGCAACCTCGACATTGGCCCTGGCATAGTCGCGCTCGGCCCGTTTCGCGCCATTGTCGAACAACACCTGTTCGATGAACACGGACGCCATCACAGCGCCCAGCGAGGTGACCGAAACTTGGGGGCCCAGCTGCGACAGCCAGTTCATCGACCTGGCCTGCGACCGCAGCATCGCCGCCCGCAAGTCCGGCTCGGCGGCGCGGGAATTGGCGGCCATGACCGCGTTGGCCACGTCGCGCAACGGGCCACCTTCAATGACTGACCGACGGTTCAGCAGATCCTCGATGATCTGGCTGCGGGTGCCATTTCAGCGTCGTTATGGACCGTGCCGCTGGCCGTGGCGGTGTTGCCCGCCTGATCGGTGGCCACAGCGGTGACGGTGGCGTTATCGGTGCCGGACGTGCCGGGGGCAGGCTGACCTTGGTCAGCAACCCGTCGGAGGAAATGAACAAGTCGTTCTGCTCGGTCCTATCAGCGGCAAAGTAGCCCTGCACGACGATCACCTGACCATCTGTCAGGGTGCTCAGCAGCGCCTGCCGGTCGCGGGCAAAGGCCGCAATCTGTGACTGGTCCAGATCAAGCGAGATGTCATTGCCGCTGGCCACAAACAGCGCATCATTCGCGCCTTCGCCACCGACCGCACCAACTTCGATGCTGCCCGCACCATTGCGGACAACGAAATTAGTCGCTGGCATCTTACCACTTCTCCGCCCCATCCAGCACCTCTTTGCGGGCGCTGCTTTTTTGATTGAGGCATCGATATCTGGACAGGCACATAAATTCTAGTGGGATTTTTCCAAGCAATACGTGGGGGTTGCAGGGCGAAGCTCTTGCAAAACCTCAATGCGGCAGGCTCTGCAAATTGGCAGCCAGTGGGTTTGCGTTGCGGCAAAATCGCGCCGCCGCATGCAAGTCCTGCCTGAGCCTGATTTTTTGCCCAAGCTGTGAAGGGCCGCGGCCCGGCCTGATCGGGGCCCGCCTCCGGCCACCTCATTCAACCATACCGCGAGCCGCGCTGGGATGGAATTTGGATGAAACTGTGGCGGGTCCGCCACGATCTAATCCGATTTGCGCCCGATCGGGGTCTGCCGTCCGATCTGCTCCTCGGCCAGCACAAGGTTCAGGGCCGCACCAAGCAGCACCAGATAGGCGCTCAGATACAGCCACATCAACAGGGCGATCACTGCCCCGATGGAGCCATACACCTCGTTATAGCTGCCAAAATTCGCCAGATAATAGGACAGGCCAAACGACACGCCGATCCACATCAGCACCACCGAAAAGGCCCCGGGCGTGATCCAGCGGCGGCGGTGATAAGGGCCTGCCTCGGGGCTGAACCGATAGAGCAGCCCAAGGGCCGCCATCAGAATGAACAGGGCCATCCCCCAGCGGATCCACTCCAATATCAGGCCGACCTGCGCATGAATCCGCATCAGCGACAGCGCAATCGGGGCCACCACGACGATGATCAGCGCCAAAACCGCAATTGCAATCAGCGCCAGAGTCAGAGCCACTGCCAGCACCGCATGGACAAAGCCGTTGCGTTCCGATGTGCCGTGGATTGCAGCGATCCCTTCGACCAAAGCGCCCACCCCGGCGCGCGCAGACCACAGTGCAATCGCCAGCGATACCCCGGTGGCCAAGCCCAAGGTTTCGGACCGGGCCCCCAGCAGCCGCGTCACCTGATCCTGGATCAGCGCGTAAGCCTCGGCCGGGATGATATCATTCAGCAGCGCGAGCTGGGTCAGCACCAGTTCCGGATCGGAGACCAGCCCGAATATCGCGATGATGGCCGCCATTGCCGGAAAGATCGAAAAGATACCAAAGAACGCCACGCCAGCCGCAATCAGGCCCATATGGACCTGACCGTTCAGCTCCAGCACACGGTATATGACCCGGCCGATCTTTTTGCACAGGCGCCAAAGCCATCTCATCGGTGGCGAATTCCTTTGTGGCACGACGATTCAATATGCCTGCCCTGCCCTAGGCTCAGATGCAACTGTCCAAAACAAAAGCAACCCCAAGTGGCGGCGGAACCGCTCAAATTGCCCGGCTTATTGCAACGGCTTGCAAAACCGCTCAAGCTGGCTGTCGGGTCAAAGCCACGGCATCGGGTCGGGTTCATAACAGGATAAGAGGGCAATATCGTGGCCATCACGTTGCGGGATGTCGCGCGGGAAGCGGGGGTTTCGGCCTCGGCAGTGTCGCGCGCCTTTACACCGGGGGCCTCTGTCGCGCCGGCCACGCGGGCCCGGATCATGACGGCTTCGGCCAAACTGGGGTTTGCCCCGAACCGGCTGGCCGCCAGCCTGACCACCGGGCGAACCCGGCTGGTCGGGATCGTGGCCGATGATTTCGACAACCCGTTCTTTCTGCGGGTGTTTGATCTGATGACCAAGGGGCTGCAGACACGCGGCCTGCGCCCGCTGCTGGTCAACCTGCAGCCCGGCACCTCGGCCGCACAGGCGCTGGGGATGTTGCGGGAATATGCGGTCGATGCAGCGGTGCTGGTGTCTGGTACCTTGCCTGCTGGGTTTTCACAGTGCTTTCGCGATGCCGGGCTGCCGGTCATCCATTGCTTTGCGCAGGCCGGGCCTTGGGCGAACGACACACCCGAAGTGCCGCAATCGGGCATTGATGACACGGCAGCGGGTCAATTGGCGGCGGCTACCTTGGCCCGTCATGGATATGACAAACTGGGCTATCTCGGCGGCCCGGAACACACCCTGCCGGCGCGCAACCGCTTTCTGGGGTTCCAGGCCCAGGCACAGCGGCAGCAGCGCCCGATCATTGCGGCCTATGCACCCGTATGGTCATTCGCCGCAGGCCGGGCGACGATGCAGGCGATGCTGCGGGACGGCCACTGCGATGCCTATTTCTGTGCCGATGACGTGCTGGCCATCGGCGCAATCTCGGCGCTGCGCGATGCCGGGCTCGACGTGCCCGGCAATGTTGGTGTGATCGGGTTGAACGATATGGAAATGGCGGGTTGGGCCGGGATCAACCTGACCACCATTGCCCAGCCGGTTGCCGACATCGTGGCCTCGTGTATCGAACAAACCGAAGCACTGATCGAAAATCCGGGGCTGGAGCCTGAGGCGCGGTTGTTCCCGGCGCTGTTGGTCGCGCGCGGGACGTTGCGTCCGATGCAACCCTAATTGGCAGGCAAAACTGGCCATGGATGCTCGGCATAGCC
>JANOMH010000392.1:0-2956 GCA_031420215.1 Rhodobacterales bacterium
ACAGTCGGTGCGTGCGGCGGTGACAGAGTGGTTGGTGGGGGTGGCGTGAGGGATGAGGGTGAAGTTCTTTTGCGAAAAGGTGGAAGGTCTGCCTTGATCCCTTTGCCGCCTTAAATAAGGAATCCCTCTTGCCCGGAGTCAAGGCGCGTAGCGCCGCCGGGCAGCGCCTGACCGCCCCCACGGGCAGGCGCTCCTGTAGCAACGGTGCCTCGAATTTCTACGGCAGTGGCGGCACCATAAAGCTCTGCCGAACCAGCACTGTTGCGCCCACCCGGCGATCAGGCACTGCCCTCTGCCAGTTTGCTCGGCCCAACGACCGTTCCGTCCCGCAAAGCGGACTTTTCCCTCAGCCCCGCGCCTTGGATATTCTCGCCTCAGCCAACGCTCGGTGAAACACATCCGCCACGGCGGCGTCCCCATGTGCCCGCGCCACCCGGCGCAGACCGAAATGCACATGGGCCATTTCGATATAATAGTCGACAAAGGCATAGTTTGTCCCTGCCCCGGCGGCGGCCCCAATGATCGGAACGGCCTGGGTCAGCAGCTTTTGCGACAGGACAGCCCCAAACCGGGGGGCAACTTTCGCGATGATCTTGCCCAATGCGGGGCCGGTAAGGCTTAGCCTTGCGCCCATGAACGATGTATCAATCCCGTCATCCGCCGCCCCCGGCCCGCCAGCGCCAAACACCCGCAGACATTCCAGCCGGGTTTCGGCGCTCAACGGATCTTCGCCATACTGCGCGGCAACTCCCTGGACAGCGCGGAAAATCAGGGTGGTGGCGACGGGCAGTTCGGCCAAAGCGGTGGGAAGACCACCCAGCCCACCCAAAGCACCCGATATGGTGCCGATGACACGGTGCGCCCGGTCTGAACGCAGCACACCGCCGCGTCTGGACCTGGCGGCCAGTTCATAGGACCGCAGCAGCGCCGATCTGACGGCTCCTTCAATCTGTCCGCGCAAGGCTTTGGGCAGCAGTTTCAAGCCATCCTCGACCTGACCACCGGCGAAATTGACCGCTTTCATCAGCAGGCCATTGGCCCGCTTTTGGCGCAGGGCGAATGCGGTGACATCTGCCTTGGCCGCCTCGGTCAGGGGCGGTTTGGGATCGGCGGGGTTAATCTCGATCATCACAGGCTGGTCCATGCCGTATCAGATGTGCATGTGGGGACGGATTTCAATCCACAAAGTCTAATCCAACCGTTTCAATCCACGGGCCGCGTCACCAAGCCCTTAACCCCGGCCCAAGCGCCGTCACGCAATTCCAACCCCAGCACCCGGTCGGGGTTGGTGGGCGGCGGCATGATCACGCCGTCCAGTTTAGTAAAACCGAAGCGGCCATAATAGGGCGCATCGCCAACCAGCATGATCCGGCTCCATTTGTCCGTCCGGGCAATCTCGATGGCACGATAGATCAGCAACGCGCCCAGCCCCTCGCCTTGATGGGTCGGATGAACGGCGACGGGACCAAGCAGCAGCGCCCATTTGCCACCGACCCGGACCGGCCAATTGCGGATCGCGCCGGCCAAGGAGCCATCGGAATCGCGGGCCACCAGGCACAGTTCGGCCACAGGAGGGATACCGTCGCGAAGACGGTAGGACGACAATGCCTCGCGCCCCGGCGCAAAGCACAGGTCATACAGGGCCTCGACCTCCCACCAGTCATCCGCCGTTTCCTGATCGACCTCGATCATCTTGTCCTTAGCTCTGGAAATGCTTGAAAGTTGCGGTTACCCCTTTGGACAAAACGCAAAGGTTTGCAAGATGTTCTATATCCCGGCGAACGGCCACGGTCTGCCGCATAACCCGTTCAACGCCATTGTCTCGCCCCGGCCGATCGGCTGGATTTCGACGCGGGGGCTGGATGGTCAGGATAATCTGGCACCCTATTCATTCTTCAACGCCGTCGCCTATACCCCGCCGCAGGTGATGTTTGCGTCCACCGGGGCTAAACCTGACCGGGGCGACACCAAGGATTCGGTCGGCAATATTCGCGACACCGGGGTGTTTTGCGTCAATGTCGTGGGTTTCGCACAAAAGGACGCGATGAGCCGCACCTCGGGGCCGTGGCCGCGCGGGGTGGATGAGTTCAGCGATGCCGGGATTGCGCGGGCGGAATGTTCAGTTGTGGGCTGTTCGCGCGTCGCAGCATCCCCCGCCGCACTGGAATGCCGGTTGACCCAGATCGTGCAACTGCCCGGCGAGGCGAATTTCGTTGTCTTCGGAGAGGTTGTGGGGGTGCATCTGCGCGACGACTGTCTGGTTGCGGGCCGGTTCGATGTGACCCGCTATCAGCCCCTGGCCCGCAGCGGCTACATGGATTATTCAGTGGTCCGGCAGGTGTTTGAGATGACCCGCCCCGGTGAGGCGTAGGGTGGGTAAAACCCACGCCGTGTTGTTGGTTTCCGGGGCGCGTGGGTTGCACCCACCCTACATCGCTGCCCCGTCATAGTGATGGGCTTTCAGTGCCCGCGGATCGACACCATCCAGACAGTTCACGTTGACCGCCACAGTAGCCGAGCCATCTTTGGCAGTGCCTTTGCCAAAGGTTTCAATCCCGCAGACCTTGCAGAACTGATGCACGATAACCCGTTTGTTGAACAGGTAGTCGGTGAGCTGGTTTGCCCCTGTGTTCAGCGTAAAGTCCGCCGCCGGGGTAAAAGTCAGCACTGACCCCAGCCGCTGGCAGCGCGAGCAGTTGCAGGTGACCACACTGTCGAGGTCCAATTGCGCTGTGAAATCAACGGCCCCACATTGGCAAGAGCCGTGATATGTCTGTTTTGTCATCATATCCCCCTGTCACGTCACGAGCGGCAGCTTATCGCCGGGCCGCGGATTCGCCAAGGTATTTGTTCCTCTTTTGTTCGAACACCCTGCCCCCTTTTCATCCGGCCCCCTCTGACCTATCGTGCCACGAACAAAGCCGGAGCCCACAGATATGCAAACCATGATCGGCGT
>JANOMH010000393.1:0-1527 GCA_031420215.1 Rhodobacterales bacterium
GTGACGCGGTGGGATGGCATTGGCACCGTGTTGCACGGCGTGACGGGCGACCCTGTGCCAGACCCGCAGGCACGCGTGCAGGTTTGGGATTATCTGAAACCAAAGCCTGCAGTTTGGCCCGAGGCGACGTTCATCGTGGGAAACCCGCCGTTTATTGGGAATAAGCGGATGCGCGAGGCGCTGGGCGATGGCTATACCGAGGCGATACGGAAAGCCTATCCCAAGGTGCCGGAATCCGCCGATTTCGTGATGTATTGGTGGGAAAAGGCGGCGCTTGCGGCGCGGGGCTTTGTGGCGGCCAAGGGCAAGGGCACCCGGCGGTTTGGCCTGATCACCACCAATTCGATCACTATGGTTTTCAATCGTAAGGTGCTGGAAGGTCACCTGCACGACCCTAAAAACCCCGCCAGTCTGATTTTTGCTATTCCCGACCATCCTTGGGTCGATGCGGGCGATGGCGCTGCTGTGCGCATTGGGATGACTGTGGCCGCGAAGGGCCGCACCGAGGGTCGTCTGCTCACCGTCGCAACCGAGGCCAAAACCATAGATGCCAACGAAGGCCGCGATGTGTCACTAGATACGCAACGCGGCACTATCTTCGCCAACTTGCAAGTTGGCTCGGATGTGTCGGGCAGTCAGAAGCTACGAAGCAATCATCAACTTGGCTTCATGGGCGTTATTCCGCACGGCGAAGGAATGGTGGTATCCGAAGAACGAGCACAGAAAATATCGCCCTTCGCTCATCTGCCAAACTCGCTCTTGCGTCCTTACAGCAACGGAAAACAGCTGATTTCTGGCCAATTGAATCGTTATGTGATTGACGCATTTCCGATGACTGAGGCCGCGCTAAGAGACGCGGCACCGTCTGTTTATCAATGGCTCTTGGACACGGTGAAACCGATTCGAGCGGCAAACCGTGACAAGGACCTTCGCGAAAAATGGTGGCTCCATCGGCGAAGCAATTTGGACCTTCGAAATGCTCAAGAAGGGCTTTCCCGCTTCATAGCGACCATTGAAACATCGAAGCATCGGACCTTTAGCTTTTTACCGGGCGCAGTCCTACCAGATCAGAAACTGAGGGTAATTGCCTGTGCCGATGGTTGGATCCTTTCAACACTGTCTTCGCGCTTTCATGTAACCTGGTCTGACGCTGCTGGTGGACGGCTCGGCGTCGGAAACGATCCCGTTTACAACGGCACCCGCTGCTTCGACCCCTTCCCCTTCCCCGCCCCCTCCGACCCTCAAAAAGCCATCCTCCGGCAACTCGGCGAAGATCTTGATGCGCACCGCAAGGCGCGGCAGGCGGCGCACCCGAAGCTGACCCTGACGGCGATGTACAACTGCCTTGAGAAACTCCGCGCAAACGAACGGATTGAGGGGCGGGATCGCGAGACCTATGATCAGGGGCTGATTGGCATTTTGCGCGATCTGCATGACCGGATTGATGCGGCGGTGGCGCAGGCGTATGGCTGGCCCGGCGACCTGACCGATGATCAGATCCTGCACCGTCTGGTGGCCCTGAACCGG
>JANOMH010000394.1:0-12587 GCA_031420215.1 Rhodobacterales bacterium
TGTGCGCTATAACGGCACCGAAATGGTGGGCGCATCGGAACCTGATCTGCGCCGGGTGCGGGGCAATGACATCAGTTTCATCTTTCAGGAACCGATGACCTCGCTGAACCCGCTGCACACGATCGAACGGCAACTGGCGGAATCCATCGAATTGCATCAGGGCCTGCGCGGCGCAGCGATCCGGGCCAAGATCATCGAGCTGTTGATCAAGGTCGGCATCCGCGACCCCGAAACCCGGCTGGGGGCCTATCCGCACGAATTGTCCGGCGGGCAACGGCAGCGGGTGATGATTGCGATGGCGCTGGCAAACGGCCCAGAGCTGTTGATTGCGGATGAACCCACCACCGCGCTGGATGTGACCATTCAGGCGCAAATCCTCGACTTGTTGGCTGATCTCAAGGCCAAAGAGGGGATGAGCCTGCTGTTCATTACGCATGACCTGACCATTGTGCGCAAAATCGCCGACCGGGTCTGCGTGATGAAGGATGGAGAGATTGTTGAACAGGGCCCTACGGCCCAGATATTTGCCGCCCCCCAGCACCCCTATACGCAAATGCTGCTGGCGGCTGAATCCACTGGCCTGCCGCTGCCGGTGCCCGCCCATGCCCCGGTCATCGCCACCACCGAGGCGCTGAAAATCTGGTTCCCGCTCTATGCCGGGCTGCTCAAACGCACGGTCGGCTATGTCAAAGCGGTCAATGCCGCCACGCTGAGCGTGCGGGCCGGGGAAACAGTGGGGATTGTCGGCGAAAGCGGGTCCGGCAAGACGACGCTGGCGCTGGCGATCATGCGGCTTATTGCGTCCAAAGGGCCGATCGGGTTTTTGGGGCAACCGATCCAGGACCTTGGCCAAAGGCAAATGCGCCCGCTGCGCAAGGAAATGCAGATCGTGTTTCAGGATCCGTTCGGATCGCTGTCACCCCGGATGACCGTCGAACAGATCATCGCCGAGGGGCTGGGGGTGCACGGGTTGGAACAGGGCCGTAACGCCCGCGATATGGTCACCGAGATGATGCAGGAGGTCGGCCTTGATCCCGCCCTGATGGACCGCTACCCGCATGAATTTTCCGGCGGCCAACGGCAACGCATCGCCATCGCCCGCGCCCTGATCTTGCGGCCCAAACTGATGGTGCTTGACGAACCGACATCAGCTTTGGACATGACCGTGCAGGTGCAGATCGTGCAGTTGTTGCGGGATTTGCAGCAGAAATACGGGCTGGCCTATCTGTTCATCAGTCACGACCTGAAGGTCGTCCGCGCGTTGTCGCACAAGGTCATGGTGATGAAGAACGGCGATGTGGTGGAACAGGGCGATGCTGCGGCGATTTTCGACGCGCCACAGTCGGATTATACCCGCGCCCTGATGAAAGCCGCGTTCGCGGCGGCGGTAACGTCCCACTAAACTGCGACGTCGCACACTCAGCATGGCGGACCCCATCGGGTCCGCCAGCTTAAGTCCCGCCGCAATCCGACCGGCATGCCTTAGCATGACCGGTCAGCGCCTGCCCCCCGCAGGGCTGGTGCTTCGCACCCGCCGGGGCAGGCACTGCCCTCTGTCCGTTTAGCACAACCAGCCCCGCAGCCAACCGCCCCACTGTGACCGGGGCCGACGCGTCACTGGCGCCTCGGCTGATCCCGCTCAGCCCGACGGCAAAGCGGTTGGGTCGCTGCTGGCGGCCAATCTGGCGGCGGGTTAGCCCTCTTCCGACCCGATCATGAAGCAAGTCGTGCCCCGTGCCTGCAAGCGGCGGCAGGCCAGATCGGCCTCTTCCCGGGTCAATCCCATGATATTCGCGTCAAACCCGCCAGACCGCTGCATCACCCGGCGCAAGCCGTTTTCCAGCGTCGCCATTTCGTTCAGCGCGACCTGGATCAGTACCCGGTCAGCCTCGTTTTCCGAGTTATAGCGCCCGACATTGATCCCCCAATGCCGTCCGCCCGAGGCAGACAGGCGGGTGACCACTTCGGGTTCGGCTACGGTGCCAGCGGCAGTGAGTTCAGCCTGAACCGAGGCGACTGTGACCATCTCTACCGGACGGGCGGGCGGGGGGGGCACTTCAACCGCGGCCACTTCAACTGCTGGATCGGGCTCTGGCTCTGGCACAGCATCGGGCGCAACTTCTGGCCCGGCTGCCGCAACAGCGGTTTCGGTCACAGCCGGATCAACCGCCACCGGCGGCTCTGCCGAAACCTGCATCGCCTCGGCAAGCAGCCCGTCAATCAGATCCTCGCTGACCGTCTCCAGAACCGGTTCCGGCACCGACCCTGGGCGCAGTTGCGGCTGCACGGCCCGCGCCACCTGACCAGTCACCCGGATCGTATGCGCCCCGGAGACCGGCACTTCGGCATTGAACGCCTCGGCGACGACAGCATCAACCTGCGCCTCGCTTTGCGCCTGCCCTTCGGCATAAGCCACAGCTTCGGGGTTGCTGACATTGGCATTGGCGGGGGCGGCGGCAAAGCCCATATCCAGCAGTTCCGACACCTGTGCATTGCGGTTCGCCGTCGATGTGCCGCCAAACACTGTGGCAATGATCCGCACATTGCCGCGCTGGGCGGATGCGACGATATTATAGCCCGCGGCGTTGGTGAAACCGGTCTTGATCCCGTCAGCGCCTTCGTAAGCATCCAGAAAGCGGCGGTTGGTATTCGCCACTTCGGCCATTCCTGCATCTGCAGAACGGCGGGAAAACAAGTTATAATATTGCGGAAAATCATAGATCATATGCCGGCCAAGCACAGACATATCGCGCGCGGTCGAATAATGCCCTTCGGCAGTCAGGCCGTTCATATTGACGAAATGGGTGTTGGTCATGCCCATCGCGGCGGCAGTCGCATTCATCCGATCCGCAAAAGCCTGGCGCGAACCGCCCAAGGCGATGCCAATCGCTGACGCCGCATCATTGGCGGACTTCACGGCGGCTGCCCGCAGAAGATAGCGCATCGCAATCCGCTGCCCTTCGCGCAGACCCAACCGTGACGGCGGCATACCGGCGGCTTCGGCGGTGACCACCACCTCGGTGTCCAAAGTGATCTCGCCCCGCTGAATCGCCTGAAACGCAATATACAGCGTCATCATCTTGGTCAGGGATGCGGGGTGCAGCCGGGTGTCGGCATTGCGCGAGCGGATCACCTCGCCGGTGCGGGCATCCATCACGAAATCCGCATAGGGGGCGGCGGTTACTTGGGCTGGCGCCAGAAACGCCAGACAAAGAATCACGAATATCGATAGCCCATACCGGGCCGACTTTTGAAGCCGGTGTGCCAAAGTGTCTGCCCTTTTACTGCCTCATGGCGCCGGTTTAAGTCTTGGCACCTTTGATTTGGAAAAAGTCTAGCACGATCCGCCGCGCCCGAGAACTCCCTAATTTCACATTCATTTGAAGTGCTTGTCGCGGATTTAGGGGGTCAGCGCGGACAAACCCCTAAATGCAGGATTATGGCAGGATTGTGTCGGCACATGGCAGGGCTCAGCCCAACCCGTCTACCAACCCCGCCAGCTCCTCCAGCGACGCGATTTCCCGGAATTTCGGATCGGTCCGGGGTGGGTCGGCATGTTCCAGCGCCCAGGTCAGAGTATGCGGCACATACACGCCCCAACCACCTGCCTCGATCGCCGGGATCACATCGGATTTCAGCGAATTGCCCACCATCATCGCCCGTGTCGCCCCATGCCGGGCAAAGATCCGGGCATAGACCGCCGCATGCTTGTCGCTCACAATCTCGACCGCATCAAACAGATCGCCAAGGCCCGATTGCGCCAGCTTGCGCTCCTGATCCAGCAGATCGCCCTTGGTGATCAGCACCAGTTCGGCGCGGTCGGCCAATGCCAGCACAGCCTGTCTTGCCCCGGGCAGCAGGTCCACCGGATGGCGCAACATCTCGCGCCCCGCGTCCAGTAATTCCGAGATCACTTTCGCAGGCACACGGCCCTCGGTCACCTCAATCGCGGTTTCAATCATCGACAGCACAAAGCCTTTGATGCCAAACCCATAATGCCCCAGATTGCGCCGCTCGGCGGTCAAAAGCCGGTCCTGCAACAGCGCAGGTTCCACATAGTCCGCCAGTAAACCGGCAAACCGGCTTTGCGTCAGGCGAAAGAATTGCTCGTTCTGCCAGAGGGTGTCATCGGCATCGAAACCAATTGTCCAGTCTTTTGCCCGTGACATGCTGCCCCTTCCTGCGCCTTGGGGCTTTTCATGCCCCCCCGCCAGCTTATATACAGCCCTCAACCGAACCCCGCTTTGGAATTTTGAACCCGCGCAATGTTTGCCGTACCGACGATGATGGCCGATGACCCGGACGACGACAGGAATGTCGGGGTCAAGCTGGAAACTCGGCCAAAAACCAAGCGGCCGCCGCTGTACAAGGTATTGATTCTAAACGACGATTACACGCCGATGGAGTTTGTCGTGCATGTGTTGGAACGGTTCTTTGGGCTGACCCATGCGCAGGCCTTTGACATCATGCTGACCGTGCATAAAAAGGGAATCGCTGTGGTCGGCGTGTTTTCCTACGAGATTGCGGAAACCAAAGTGACCCTGGTGATGGATTTCGCCCAGCGGCATCAGCATCCGCTGCAATGCACGATGGAAAAAGAATAACCGCGCCCTGCGGCGCGATGGAAAAGGAATAGGGGCGTTCGCGCCCTATTATCATGGCTCAATCCCGCCTTAGCACCGCCCTTGATGACGGCTCTTTGCCCTTGCCCAAAGGCAAAATTGCTGTCCTGCGCCCGCCAGCTGGCTATGATTTCGCTGGGCTTTCAGCGGACCGGCTGGCGATCAGCCACAGTTTCCGGCCCGATGCCGCCTGGTGGGAGGCATCGGGCCATACCGTGACCCCGGTGCCCACCAAGGCTGCCGCTGCTTTGGTCATCGTCCCCCGGTCCAAAGCGCTGGCCCATGGGCTGATTGCGCAGGCTTGCAGTTTGGCCCCGATCATCATCATCGATGGCCAGCGGACCGATGGGGTCGACAGCATTTTTAACGAAATCCGGGCCAAACTCGGGCCGCTTCCGTCTATCACCAAGGCGCATGGGCGACTGTTTTGGTTCCCTACCACCGATGTTTTCACCGATTGGGCAATTCCCGGCCCCACAAAGGGCACCGACGGGTTCACCACCCAACCCGGCGTTTTTGCGGAATCCGGGGCCGACCGGGGGTCCATGCTGCTGGCGGCGCATCTGCCGCCGAAACTGCCCGCCCGCGTCGCCGATCTGGGGGCGGGTTGGGGTTACCTGTCTGCTGCCGCCCTGACCAAACCCGGGGTCATGTCGCTTGACCTGATCGAGGCCGAGAAGCTGGCGCTGGATTGTGCCGCCCTCAATATCACCGACCCCCGTGCCCATTTTCACTGGGCCGATGCGACGACATTTAAGCCCGCGGCTCTGTATGACGCGATCATCAGCAACCCGCCGTTCCATACCACCGCGCGGGCCGACCCTGCCATCGGCCGGGCCTTTATCACCGCCGCCCAGCGCCTGCTGACCCCGGCCGGGCACTTGTGGATGGTCGCCAACCGGCACCTGCCTTACGAAGCCGCCCTGCGCCTGAGTTTCCGTAATGTCGACGAAGTCGGCGGCGACGCCAGTTTCAAGATATTCCACGCCACCCGGCCAATCCGCTGATCCCCACAACAGGAGAAACCCGATGGAAAACCGACAACTCGGACGGTCTGGGCTGATGGTTCCGGTGCTGACGCTGGGCACCGGCACCTTTGGCGGCGGCAATGATTTTTTCAAGGCCTGGGGGGCAACTGATGTGGCCGAAGCCAGTGCCTTGGTCGATATCTGTCTTGAGGCCGGGTTGACCATGTTCGACACAGCCGATGTTTATTCTGCGGGCATGGCTGAAGAAATCCTTGGGGCGGCGATCAAGAACCGGCGGCAACAAGTCCTGATCTCGACCAAAGCGACTTTTGCCATGGGCGATGGCGCGAACCAAATGGGGTCATCCCGGCATTGGTTGATCAACGCTGTCAACGGCTCGCTCAAGAGATTGGGGACCGACTACATCGACCTGTTCCAACTGCACGGTTTCGATGCGTTGACCCCACAAGAGGAAACCCTGCGCGCGTTGGACGACCTGATCAGGGCCGGTAAAATCCGTTACACCGGCGGATCGAACTTTTCGGGCTGGCACATGATGAAGTCGTTGGCCACGTCCGACCGGCTGGGGATCAACCGGCACTGCGCGCATCAGGCCTATTACTCGCTGCTGGGGCGCGATTACGAATGGGACCTGATGCCCTTGGCGCTGGATCAGGGCGTTGGTGCCGTGGTCTGGAGCCCGCTTGGCTGGGGCCGCCTGTCGGGAAAATACCGGCGCGGCCAGCCGATCGATGGCACCTCGCGGGCGGTCAGGAACGGCGATTCCGCGCCACCGGTGTCAGATGACAAACTTTACGCCGTGATGGACGCGCTGGACCTGATCGCCGCTGAAACCGGTAAAACCGTGCCGCAGATCGCACTGAACTGGGTGCTCGGGCGGCCTTCGGTCGCGACTGTGATCATCGGGGCGCGGAATGCAGCGCAATTGCGCGACAATCTGGGGGCCACTGGGTGGACCCTGACAGCCGATCAGACAGCGCTTTTGGATCAGGCCAGCCGCAGCCCGCTGCCCTATCCGCATTGGCACCAAGCGGGGTTCCGCAGCCGGAACCCAAATGCAGTGGATATGTAACTATTCGTCGGGCCTCTATTCGTCGGGCCTCTATTCGTCGGGCCCCTATTCGTCCGGTAACGTTTGGCACTGCGCCAGCACCGGCTGCAACTGGCGGTTCATCTGGGCTTGACGTTCCAGCAGCGAATCCAGTTTGGCCCGCTCGGCATTCAGATCAATCGCAACTGGTTGATCAACATCGACAATCTCGGTCTTGTCGCAGGGGAATGTGGTAATCACACCCTCTGGGGATTGGGTGCGGCAGGTATCAGACACAACGCGAACCTCTTGCCGCGTTCCAATCGCATAGCCGCGTGCGATGTTCAGCCGGGTTTGGTCGACCAGCATATTCAGGGTGCGCAGTTCGCGGTTTGCCGAACTGACGCAAGCTTCGCGCGGGGTTTCGCAGGCGGCGAGCAGTAGCGGGATCAACAACAAAACGCGGCGCATGGGCATGTGTCCTTTGACGGTGTGGCGATGGGATTTAATCAATGCTAGAACAGGATGATAAGCAATATCAAAGGTAACGGGGCCGATGACGACAGGGATCTTTGACAAGGAAAAGGCTTTGGCCGCCGATTGGTTCCGGGACTTGCGCAATAAGATCGTCACTGCGTTCGAGGCGCTGGAAGAGTCCCAGACCAATGGCCCCACAGCCTACCTGTCCGCTGGTCGGTTCGAAGTCTCCGACACCAAACGCCATTCGGACGATGGGTCGGATGCCGGCGGCGGCGTCATGTCAGTCATGCGCGGCGGCAGAGTGTTCGAAAAGGTCGGGGTCAACATCTCGACCGTTTACGGAACCCTTGCCCCGCGCGCACAAAAGGCGATGGCGGCGCGCGGGGTGCCCGGTATGGACGCCGATCCACGGTTCTGGGCCTCCGGGATTTCGTTAGTCGCCCATATGCAGAACCCGCATGCCCCCGCGGTGCACATGAACACGCGGATGTTCTGGACCCCGGGCGCGTGGTGGTTTGGCGGCGGGTCCGACCTGAACCCCTGCATCGAATATGCAACCGACACGGCGCATTTCCACGCCCAACAGCAGGCCCATCTGGACCCACACGGGGCCGACCTTTACCCTAGGCTCAAAGCATGGGCGGATGAATATTTCTATATCCCGCACCGGGGCCGGGCGCGTGGAGTCGGGGGCATCTTTATGGATGACCATTGCACCGGTGACTGGGTGGCTGATTTTGCGCTGACCCAGGACATAGGGCGGGCTTTTCTGCCTGCCTATCTGCCGCTGGTCGAACGCCGCCGCGAAACGCCCTGGACCGAGGCCGACAAAGACATCCAGCTGATCCACCGGGGGCTTTATGCCGAATATAACCTGGTCTACGACCGGGGCACCAAATTCGGGCTGGAAACCGGGCATGACGCGAATGCAGTGCTCATGAGCCTGCCGCCTTTGGCCAAGTGGGTGTAGCATGCCAGCGGGCCTGCCATGGGAAACGCTGGCGGCCTTTGTCGTGACCTCTGCCCTGATCGAGGTCACTCCCGGCCCCAATATGCTGTACCTCGCGGTGGTCGCCGCAACCGACGGGCGCAGGCCGGGTTATGCGGCGGTGGTGGGCGTGGCGCTGGGGCTGGGATTGGTCGGGATGGCGGCGGCTTTGGGGCTGGCCACAGCGATAAACGCCTCGCCATGGCTCTACGGCGCATTGCGCTGGGGTGGCGTGACTTATCTGTTGTGGCTGGCGTGGGATGGCTGGCGCGATGCGGGCGAAGCGGTTGATCACGCCGCCCTCGGTTCCTCGCTTGGCCGGTATTTCGGGCGCGGGCTGATCACCAATCTGCTCAACCCCAAAGCGGCGGTTTTCTATGTCGCCGTACTGCCGGGGTTCGTGACACCGGGGTTCGTGGCAGCAGGCGGGCAGGTTCTGGCGCAAACGCTGATCCTGTCTGCGACCTATGTCGCCGTTGCCACACTGATCCATGCGGCCATTGTGACAGCGGCAGGGGCAGCGCAATCCTTGCTGGAAAACGCCCGGCTCAGCCGGATTGTCCGGCGGGCACTGGCCATCGCATTGGCAGGCGTCGCATTTTGGTTCGCATGGAAGACCGGCTGACAGGAATTCGCTGCGGTCTTAGGCCAAACCCCTGACCGTCTCAATCATCAGCCGCACATTTTCGGGGTCGGCATCGGGGGTAATGCCGTGGCCCAGATTGAAAATATGTGCCCCTTTGCTGAGCGCCCTGACGATAGCGCGAGTCTCGGCCACCAGGTTTTCGCCACCCGTCACCATATGCGATGCGGCCAGATTGCCCTGCACGCAGCCATCCCTTTGCACATGCTCAGCGGCCCAATCCGCGCTGACCCCATCATCCAGAGCCACACAATCGGCCCCGGTTGCGGCATGGACGCCTTTATACCGCAACCCTGCGCCACGCGGAAAGACGATCACTGGCAGACCAGGATGCCGGGCCTTGACCGCAGTCGTAATCCTGCGCAGTGGCTGCAATGAAAAATCATTGAAATCAGATCCTTGCAGGGTTCCGGCCCAACTATCAAAAATCTTCACAACCTCTGCCCCGGCCTGCACCTGCATCGAAAGATATTCGATGGTAGCATCGACCAGCTTGTCGATAATCCCTTGAAACACCGCCCGATTTTCGGCCTTCAACGCATGCGCCGGGCCCTGATCCGATGTGCCGTGCCCGGCAATCATATAGCTGGCCACAGTCCAGGGCGCGCCGGCAAAGCCGATCAAGGTGGTCTGGGGCGGCAATTCGCGGGTCAGAATTCGCAATGTTTGATAGATCGGCGCAAGGTGATCATGGATCGCGTCTGCCGGTTTCAATGCGGCCAGTTCGGCCGCAGTTGTCACAGTTGAAAGCCTTGGCCCTTCGCCGGTTTCAAACCACAGGTCCATCCCAAGTGCTTGCGGCAAAAGCAAAATATCCGCAAACATGATCGCCGCGTCAAAGCCAAAGCGCCGGATCGGTTGCAAGGTCACCTCGGCGGCCAAGTCGGAGTTATAGCACAGCGCCAGAAAATCCCCCGCCCGTGCCCGCGTCGCGCGATACTCGGGCAGATAGCGCCCCGCTTGGCGCATCATCCAGATCGGCGGTGTGGGCAAAACCTCGCCCTTCAGGGCGCGCAGGATGGCTTTTTCGGGCATATTGGTTCCTTCTGTCAGGGTTGTCGTCCCAACTGAACGGAGGCTTGTCAAGGCGGTTGTCAGTTTTACCCGCCATGTTTAGAACCGCAGGCATGACCATGTTGCAACCTACCCCGAACCATCCGCTGAAAATCGGCACCCGTGGGTCGCCTTTGGCCTTGGCGCAGGCCCATGAAACCCGGACACGGCTTGCCACCAGGTTTGATCTGCCGCTGGAAGCCTTTGAAATCGTTGTGATTAAGGTAACCGGCGATACCGTTCAAGACCGCTCGTTGAAGGAGATAGGCGGCAAGGGATTGTTCACCCGAGAGATCGAGGATGCACTTCTGGACGGCTCTGTCGATATTGCCGTGCATTCGATGAAGGATATGCCGACCGAACAGCCCAAGGGACTGCTGCTGAACACTTATCTGCCGCGCGAGGATGTACGCGATGCGTTCGTCTCGCTGTCGCCCGGCGGTTTGGCAGACTTGCCCGAGGGGGCTGTCGTTGGCACGTCCAGCCTGCGCCGCCGCGCGCAATTGCTGCATCGCCGGCCGGATTTGCAGATCGTCGAATTCCGCGGCAACGTCCAAACCCGGTTGCGCAAACTAGGCGAAGGGGTGGCCCGGGCCACATTGCTTGCCATGGCCGGGCTGAACCGCTTGCATTTGTCCGAGGTTCCCCGCCAACCCATTGATCCTGCTGAGATGTTGCCCGCAGTGGCGCAAGGTGCCATCGGGATAGAACGCCGCCTGGATGATCACCGCACTGCCGACCTTCTGGCCGCAATCCACGACGGACCTACTGGCCAACGCATTGTTGCAGAACGATCTTTTCTGACGGCACTGGATGGCTCTTGTCAAACCCCGATTGGCGGGCTGGCCGAGCTTTCCGGTGGAAACCTGACCCTGCGCGGCGAGATTCTGCGGCTCGATGGGTCGCAGGTTTTGGCCGATGTTGGCGTGGCGCTGATCGAGGATGGGGCAGAGTTGGGCCGCCAGATGGCGCGCGGTTTGCTGGTCCGGGCTGGCCCGCATTTCTTTTGATTTACAAGGGCTTGTAGCGGTCCATCCAGATCAGGACCAACAGTGCAGCGACCATCACGACCCCGCCCATCATGCCGACCAACACATAACCGCTGATCCATGTGCCCAAAGCGAAAATCCCGGCGCACAGCCCGTCTGACGCGATCCGCTGCAAGGCCAGCAATGATGCCCCGGCGCCGGCCCGTTTGCCCAACAGCTCTTGCAGGTAAGTGATTGCCAAAGCATAGAAAAACCCGCCACCGACCCCGCCAGGAATGACCAGCAACCAGACGTAGACCGACCCTGCCAGAAGCGGCATCAAGGCGATAAAACCGGCATAAATACAGGCCCCGCAGGCGATAATCGCCAAGCGCGGCACGATCCGCAACAGGGTGCCGACACAGAGGGTCGCGGCAATTTCAAACAACACAAACACGCCAAAAAACACGCCCACATCATCCGGCCCGCGCCCGGCGGCGGCAAAACTGAGCCCCAAAATCACCCCGGTCAGCGCCCCGCCGGAATGCAGTGCCCCCACCAGCATGACCCGCAAGAACACCGGCAGGGCGACCATTTCCCCGATGGATGCGCGAAACCCAAGCCCCGATTTCTGTTCGGTCCAAGGGGCCGCATGATCTGCAGGCCATTGGCGCAGAACGATAAATAGCATGATCCCGCCGACAACCCCAATCACCGGATAGATGAACAACAGGTCCACCCCCAGATCAAACGCCAGTCCCCACAGCGGCAACACGACCGCAAATGGCACGGCAAATATTGCCCGCATCAGGGTCGGCACCGCGTCTCTGTCGGCCTGCGGCCAAGTCGCCGTCACCAGCCGCATTACCGCAATGGCCTGCCCGAACACCGTGCCGCTGAGCGGCAAAAACAGGATATGGGCGATGACAAAGGCCACCGGACTGCCCCAGAACCAGACCAGCACCGCCGCCCCGATGATCGACACCGACGCCGCCAGTGCCATGACTTTGCGACTGGGCCGTTGGTCGGTGATGATTCCGATCCCCACTGCCGCCCCGACTCCAACGATCAGGGCGGCCAACAGGATCGCTGCATAGGTGGCGTCAGATAGTCCAAATTCCTTGACCGCGATCAGCGATTGATAGGGCCCGATCGAGGCCCCGAATGTGCCAAACAGCAAAATGACGCCACAGAGCATCCGTAGTGTCGGCTCCTGCCAGATCAGTCTGAAATGCCTTAACATCAATGGGTTACTTTGGTATTGTTTTGCCGGGGTTCAGGATGTCCAGAGGATCCAATGCCGACTTGATCGCCCGCATCACCTGCAGCGCCACGGGGTCTTTGCGCCGCGCCATGGTGCCCAGTTTCGACTGGCCAATGCCGTGTTCGGCCGAAAAGCTGCCGCCGTAGGCCAGCACCACATCCTCGACCGCATCGCGTAGCGCTTCGGCAAGGGCGGGGTTATCTGACGACGGAAACACTGTGTAATGCAGGTTGCCATCGCCCAGATGAGCGACGCAGAAATCATCCGCCGTGGAGTCGATCGATTTGACCCGCGCCACCACGTCACGCAGAAAAGCCGAGACTTTATCAAGCGGCACTGCCACATCGGTATCGACAAACGGCAGGCGGTGCAGGGTAATTTCGGCCGCAGCTTCGCGCCGTGCCCACATCTCGCGGCGTTGCTGTTCGTTTTGGGCGATCACGGCGTCAAGCAGGGTTCCCGCCGTCAGCATCTCGGCCAGAGCATCCTCAAGCAGGGCCACAATCGGGATGGTGCCGTCGGGTAGCGGGGTGGCGTCGCGCGGGGCGGT